>NZ_SZWP01000067.1:0-55549 GCF_005280825.1 Citrobacter sp. wls829 | reverse complement strand
ATGACCTGCTTATTCGCACCTTCCCTAACCAATGAGATCTATTGTCCAATTCATCCAGTACAACTATAATCCAATTGAATACATCAAGGAACCGCTCCATGCGCAAACAATCAATATCACCGCAAGTTACAAAAGCCCAGATTTACCGTTCCGTTGCCAGCTCAACAGCTATCGAAACGGGCGTTTCTGTACAAAAGATTGAGCAGCAACTAAAAAAAAATCAGGCACAGGCGAAAGCCGTTGGCCTCGCCCGCTAGTCTGGCAAGATATCGCTTACCAGCTGCATCATAGGGTTATAGTTCCCTGAGCCCCCGCCTGTATTGCCTTGAAGTAAAATGCCTTGTGCTCATCCCACAGGCTGTAATCCAGTAAGCCCTTCCCTGCCAGAACCGACAGCACATCGCAAAGTAGCCGCGACAGACGCCCGTTACCTTCTCTGAATGGATGGATCAAAATAAACTCAACGTGGCATTCAGCCAGATAACTAACCAGCTCCGGGCGAGCCAGGGATTTCAGTTCACCAGTTCGGGAGAGAAACTACCTCGCGAAACCATCAAGAAGCAGAGGAATCCTGTCGGCAGCGGCAAACTGGAAGCCGTCTTTTGTCAGGTTGGCATTACGCAACCTCCCCGCCAGTCGTACACATTCCCCAGCCATTGACGATGCCATCTACTGATATGCTCAAAAACCAGCGACTCAGGCGGCTGGCTCTCAATAAATAGCTGCTCATACAGCATCAGCAGCAAGCCAGACTCCAGCGTATCCATTTCCTGTTCATCAATGATTCCCAGCTTATTAGCCAGCACTAAATCTCCAGAGTCCGGCTGATACCGCTCTTCTGCTGAATTAAGCTCATATTTTGCCAAGCTCTTACCTCCGTCCAAACAAGTTCACAACGTTGTTTTCCTGTTGTCGCTGATAGTTGTTAACCCGGTCTTCCCAGATCTCAAGCGCCCTACGCTTTTCAGGCAAGTAATCATAACGATCATAGTGTTTCGAGCTGACGTCATTTAAAGCGTGATTCTGGATACGGTCGCGGATCTCTTTGCTGATCCCCGCCTCCCCCATCAGCGTTTTGCAGGTGCGACGTAAATCTCGTGCCGTGAAAACTTTAAACTCAGGATTAAAGGCCCGGAAGTACATGATGGAACGCGCCAAGCTATCAGTGCGTACCGGTCGCTCTCCATTGGTCGAGAGTGGGAAGATATAGGGGCTCCCACTTTCCTTAGCCAGTTCTTTCACCGAGGCTAATTCCTGTAGCGCAGAATCAGTCAGCGGGATCAGGTGTTCGCGCTTGTTTTTCGATACATCAGCTATGACCAGTAGCGTCTTTTGCTGCCAGTCAATCGCGCTCCATTGGCTGGCTATCATTTCAAACGGACGCTGCCCACCAGCATAAACACAGAAGCGAATCAGATGCTGCATCAGCGGCCCAACGTTGGTGGCCTCGGCGAACTGTTCCATGACAACACGCAACTCTTCCAGCGTTAGCCATGTATCACCCACTTTTTCCGCCGAAGACTGTTTCGGTATGGCCGAGACCGGGTTAACTTCAAGACCAAACGTGATACCCACGCTGGTATTCATCGGATCGTTATCAGCTTTCAGGCCGTAGTTAAATGCCGCCATCAGATACGAGCGAATCCGATTAGCATGCACCACCGCATCACGCTGGATAATGCCTGAGAGGATGGTTTTAATCTGGAGAGGTGTTACATCTTTCGCTTTGGTTTCTCGAGGGATAACCGTGTAGCACTCTTTTTCAAGACGCTTCAGAACATCAGCCCAGGTCCGCTTATTGTCGAGCTTCATCTTGTTAACGTAACCATGCACCAGTTCTTCAAACGATCCTTGAGAACGATGGATCTGCATGATGTGCTGTTCGGCCAGGCGCTGTTGCTCAAGCTCTTGCTGGGGCTCTTTTCCTTCAACAAGCCAGGCACCATACTTTTTCGCCAGCTCATTGGCCGTCACCAGTTTCATCTCAGGCCAGATGCCCAACTGGATGAACTTCTCTTTCTTCCCTTTCTCAACGTAGTAACGGAAATAAAAAACTTTGCTGCCTGAAGGCTGAACCTTAACGCCAAGCCTGCCAGTACCACGTTGAGCGCTGTTGCTCCACACGTAGTACGCCGTGCTTTTTGTCTTCAATCCACGTATAGCAGTCTCGGTAAGATTAGCGGCCATGAGTTTACCTTTCTAAGGATAAGCGTTACCTGACCCGATGCTCATTTCGGGTCAGGTAACGGGTCAGGTAAGGATAGTACAATGGGGAAATGAGAGAACCAATCAGAAACAAAAATAACTTCATAACTGATTGATTATAGACAATTAAAAATACGAATAGAGACAATGACGAACAATTAAAAACATGCCAATTTTATGACTCATAATCGCTTGGTCGCTGGTTCAAGTCCAGCAGGGGCCACCAAACAAAACAAGGAGTTAGATGAGAGATCGTCTGACTCCTTTTTCTTTGGATGCAATTTGGGTCCGCTTCCCCAACATGCAATACGGCTATGATCCCCATCCATTCTCAGGTATGTCTTCTTGAACACTACATCCTTGGTGATGGCGATGTCAGGAAAAGCCCTCTTACGCCGACATTGAATTGAAGGGAAAAATCAGAAAGGGTGGCTAACCCTCTATTTTCATTGCATTATATCAAAACGTATATTTAGATATATCTATTATATTGTTTGTTTTGATTTTCTTATATGTTTATATTCTTTTAAGAAAATTAATTCAAAAGGATAATTCATTGCTTACACAATCTGATTTCTCAAAATTCAAAAACATGAATATTTCGATTAACAACATTCTTGTTTTTGCCGCAGTCATGAATACAGGAGGGATAGTTTCTGCTTCATACTATATGAACTGTTCACCATCTGCAGTGAGCCTTTCGTTGAAAAAATTTTGTACTTGTTTTCCCGAAAAACTATTCAGCAGAGAGGGCCGTTGTTTAATACCAACAGAAGAGGCACAATTACTGTATAACGACATTAGCCCTGCAATAAGGAATCTCTTATATGCAATGACGTCCAGCACTGACATTTCCTCAACTGCCGTAGAGCAGATTTCATAAACGTCGTGGCAAGCACATCGTTATTCACAACGAGAACCCTAAATTGTGCATGCTGAGGTAAACTGACAATCGCTTTAATAATAAAATCACGACTACATTGCTGTCGGCAATCCGCACAGCGGGATATGGCAATATTATCTTTCTCACTTATAATCGTGACACTCTTTCATTAATTTCACGTAAACTTAATTGAAGACGGACTGATATTCTTTTCCGATAGGTAGCAGCAGTTTTATAGCTAATCCCCATTCGCCTCGCTGTTTCGTTCAGTCCTATTTTTTCTGTCTGCAGAACAAACCACTGCAATTCCCTTTGTGGTAATCGAACTCCGCCGACCTGGCCGACTTTCCTGGTGATCAACGGACTCATGATCGTGCCTGATGATGCGTCAGTGGAGAAAAACATGAGTTTAGATAAGATATTAATCGCCTCCGCGCGATGAACAATGCCCATAGGTTGAAGATTTGCGACTGCTGCCAGCAACAGAGGGTCACGTAAACGGGTAAAAACAATAATACTATATTGGTCTGCAGGCCACTCGTCCTTTGCAAACTTTAAGAATGCTAATCCTTCCGCCAGCGTCTCACTTTCGCTCGTTAACTCGGTAATAACGAGTACCCGCCCTGGTTCCCCATGACGGGCTGACACTTGTTTCTGCAATGCGGAAAGCGTCATTACTCTTAGACTAATTGAGCGACCTGCCAGGCTATCAATAAAGGCACATAGCCCAAGGGCACTATAATAGATAGTGTCCATAACCAATACCCGCTCGTAGGAAAAATTTAAATTTTCCATATTATGCTCTATTTTTTGTCGAATACATTTTAAAAGCACTATTTAGCATAACCAATGGTTATGTTTCATTAATTTTTATTTTCACCGATAGCTAATTCACAATCGGCAACAGCACTTTCCCCATGACAGACAGTATCAAGATTATAAAATGCAAGTTTAAGTTGATGACTTAATTCCACAGCATATTCAGTAGGATTGAGATTGCGACCTTCACGTATGAAAAGGGTGTCATTAAAGTAACTTCTGACTCTTTTCAAGTGCAGGCTAATAGATGATGCAGAACAACCAAGTACCAGTGAGGCACCATACAAACTGCCCGTGTCAACAAAAACGATAAACGTTAGTATGGACCTAAAATCCACATCCATAAGATGACGAAGCCTAGAGTCATAATTAATTAAATCCATATTAAACGCCTCAATAACTTTTTACCAAAATATACTTTTCTTTTCAAAGGTGCAATAACCATGCAAAAATAGAAACATTAGGTAAAAACAATTAATAAAAGCAAAAACAAAGACGATTATTTCATACCTTCTTAATAAGGAAGTGAAAAAAATCAGATAAATCAAAGCAGATAGAGTTAAATTCCGAAAACATTAAAAAATGAAATAGTTAAATATTACTCAATGATTTAATAAGTTTTATTATTTGAGATACTATCAATAATAAAATAAGAAACCAAACTCTATTAAAGCCCATGTTATTTAAGAGTTTTCCATTCTTAAAACTTACATTAGTCGTCGAAAAATGGTTGGCAAAAAAAAGAAATGTCGATTTATCAGTTAGGTTTCATAAATAAATAAATTCGAGAAAAGTCTTAACCGTCGTTTAGCAAAGTATTAAAAATTAGTTTCAATAGGGTAACCACGCACATTCCGGGCAGCGTAAAAGCACCCCCACCGTCCAGTGTTAATCTGATAATGTTAATGCTGAAGTTAAATTAGAGGATTCAACACGTTCAATTAAGCGGAGCGGTACACAATGTGTCCATCTGCATCAACGCAAAAAATCGGCACTGTCTGGCTGGTTGAGGGCAACTCTTTTGGACGCCACCACCTTGAAAGTGGAAACGTCCGTTAGCGTGTTATTCGATAGTCAGCTCACACGAGTTCTTTGAGCTGCTCCTGCATATAGGTCGAAAAGTACTCAGGGTTCTTGATAAGGATACGGTTACCGGAGGCGACTTTTTCAGCCCATCCAGCGACTTTTTTTGTGAACTCAGGATTCCATCCCTCTTGCTCACCGCGTGCCATCACATCTGCTGCGCTCACTGGCACACCTAAATCATGCAAATATTTTAAAATTCCCTTGGCCGTACTTTCATCCATGGAATGGGGTACTGGCGCCGATGTGTTCATACCACCAATAAAATCCAATGCTTTCTCAATTGCTGTTGGCATGCTCTTATCCTTAAAATTAACCGCGTATTAAACACCTTTATACTATGTACCCAAGTCAGCCGGGATATCAAAGAGAACGTTGCCTTTATTTGATTTATGCCGCAGCCAAACGCTTGCGGTGGTGGTTTTCTGCACTATTTTTTCGCATCACCAGCCAAAACCAGCCCGGTTGCCACCGCATTTCGTGGCCCTTCGGTTCCCCGAATATTGCCCTGACCGGCAACAACGCCGTAATGCGCCAGCGCGTCGGTGATCATCTGCGGGATTTCAAAATCCAGCGATGAACCGCCCACCAGCACCACAAAAGAGATGTTGCGAATTGAGCCGCCGGGTGAGACCTGCCGCAACGCGCGCAGGCAGTTCGTCACAAAGACCTTCTCCTTGGCCTGACGACGTACCAGCCGAATTTTCTCCAGCGACGTCTGGTTCTCAATGGGGATGGCTTTGCCCGCTTTCAGATACACAACTTTGGCGAACACCGACGGGCTGAGCGGTTCACGAAAGAACTCCACCGCGCCGTTCTCGTGGCGAATACTGAACAGGCTCTCCACTTTCGCCAGCGGATATTTTTTTATCTCCTCTGCCAGAAAAGGATCGCTCAAGCCGAGCTCCGTTTTGATAAGCAAGCTGACCATGTTCCCTGCTCCCGCCAGATGTATCGCCTTAACGGTGCTATCGTTATGGATAATCGCGGCATCGGTGGATCCGGCACCTAAGTCGAGGATCGCCAACGGCGCGGCGCATCCTGGCGTCGTCAATGCCCCGGCCACCGCCATATTGGCCTCCACGCCCCCCACTTCAACCGGCGTATTCAGCCGCACACTCAGCTCACGGGCGATCGTCTGCATCTGTAGCCGATCGGATTTCACCATCGCCGCAATGCCAACCGCGTTTTCCATTGAATATTCCCCGGCAACACCGCCCTGGACTTTACGGGGAATAAACGTATCGACCGCCAGCAGATCCTGAATATGTACTGAATTCGTATCGTGCCCGCTCAGCGAGGCCATCACCTTACGCACGCGCTCCAGCATGCCACCCGCGTGAGTACCGGCCTCACCGCGAATGTCGCAGACCGGCGCACAGGCGTTCATCGCTTGCATAATTGTCTGAGCGCCTTGGGCCACATCGGCTTCTCCGCCGCGCTTTTCACCACTGATAAAGATCTTGCCCGCCGGGATCACCCGTGATTGCACATCGCCCTGCGGGGTTTTCAGCACCACAGCGGATCGGTTGCCGATCAGTGCCCTGGCGATCGGGACGATCGTTTTTGTTTCCTCCGGCGTCAGGGCAAAGAAAGTGGCGATGCCATAAGGATTCGACAGTACCCGAACCACCTGTCCTGCTGCCGCCACTTCTACCGCCGCCAGCACCCCTTCCGGGACCTTCTCCAGCAGCGTGACTTCATCAATCACCGGCAGCGTTCGTCGCAGACGATTATTGACCAGTACGCCATCGTCCTTTTTCAGGATCGCCGCCACCACGTCGACGCCGCGATCCAGCGCCGCATTGATAAGCCACACCGCCTCGAGAAAATCCATCTCTGCGCCCACCAGCGGGATCCAGCCCTGCGCAAACCGATCGAGGCTCAACGATGCCAGTTTCTCCACGGCGATCGTGGTACCCATCCCTACGCCAACACCGCCTGGCGTTTGCGGGTTATGACCAATCATTGTCGATTCAGTGATGATGGTTTCGGTGATCGTCTCCATCGCCACATCACCAATGACCGGCGCGGCCTCGTTGATGCAGATTTTCGTCACATCCTGAAGCGACGACGACGTTTTTTCCAGCGCCTGCTGCAGGGAGGCCACTACCCCGGCAATGTTATCCCGCGTGCCTTTCATGCCCGTGGTCGCGACGATCCCGCTGGCAACAAACCGGCCATCCTGCGCCAGCGCCACTTCCGTGGTGGCGTTGCCGATATCAATCCCTGCAATTAACGGCATACCGCCTCCGTCACTGACTGCCTTTACGCAGCTTGTTTCTCTGCTGGTACACGTCTGCCGACTCGCGGACAAACCCGGCATTCACCGTGGCATGCCAGGCGTGCTCCAGTTCATCGGCAATGGCCTGTAACTCCGTAAATGAAGAACGAAATGGGCGCAGCGCATTGTAGATTTCCAGAATGCGAGCATCCGGGATGGCAATCAGTTCCGCCGCACGGCGGAAATTACGTGCCACGGCGTGACGCTGCATCTGCTCGGCGATCTGCGCCTGATACTCCAGCGTTTGCTGAGAAATACGCACATCCTGTGGCCCCACACGCCCTGCCAGTACATTCTCAAGAGTAATATCAGTTAACGGCTTTCCGGTGGGCGTGAGGATTTTCTCCGGGCAGCGAGTCGCTAACGGATAATCCTGCGCGGTCATGATGTTTTCGTTCATCGTCATTCCCTTACTAAGGCAATATGCAGCGTGACAGGCGCGGCATCCTGCACCACGTGTTTGGTTTCTTTAATGTGGAACAGCGCAGCCTTGGCCATAAATTTCGGTCGCACCATCTGGTCATTAACGACCGGTACCGGCGAGGGCGACTCTTTGCGTGCGTAACGCGCGGCGTTCTTACCAATCTGGCGATAGGTTTCCAGCGTCAGCAGCGGGGCCTGAGAAAAAAGCTCCAGGTTGCTCAGCGGCAGCAAATCACGCTGATGAATCACCGTGGTTCCTTTCGACTGAATACCAATGCCGATGCCGGAACCGCTCAGATTTGCTGCATCCCAGGCCATAAAGGAGACATCCGAGGTGCGCAAAACTCTGACCACCCGCGCATGTAATCCCTCTTCTTCAATTCCGGCCACCAGCTCTTTCAGGATCGCCTTGTGCGGCATATCAATCAGGGTCTTATGCTGGTATTTATCAAAGGCCGGCCCAACGCCAATCACCACTTCATCCGCGCGATCGTCCGCTTTTGCCGCCTCGCCTTCGCTAACCTGCAAGGTGAAAACCGGCTTACGTTCAGTTGTACATTCCACCGCATACCGCCTTATTCAATGCTGCCAGGCTGAACCACACCCGCAATATTTTTAATTTCCGCCCAGCGTTCGGCAGAGATGCGATAGCCGGTGCCGGGTCCCTGATAATCATTGATGTCATTAACGGCGCTGACCACCTCGAACTGACGATCCAGAATGGCGGATGTTTGCAGATAATCGCCGGTCACACGCTGCCTCAACATGTTGAGAATGTTGCTGGCGATATCGTCAAAACCGCTGGCACTCAGCGCGCCAACAACATCCAGCCCGGTGATATTGCGCTTCATCATTTCTTCCACCGCGGCCAAATCCTCTACCACATTACGTGCGGGCATATCTTTGCTGCCGTGAGCATAGGTGGCGGCGTCGACCTCTTCATCGCTAATCAGCGGCAGACCCAGCTCGCGAAACACCGCCTGAATAGCGCGAGCCGCCTGATTGCGAATAGCGATAGTTTCCTCTTCCGTTACCGGACGCAGACCGCCATCAACCATCAGATCACGTTGCAGAATGTTGTAATCATCAAAGTCCTCGGCATCGAAGTTCGACCCAGCAAACATGTTGTCGTAGTTCGGTACCGCGCTATAGCCGGAAAAGATAAAGTCGGTACCGGGCAGCATCTGCATCAATGTGCGGGCGGTACGGCGAATATCGGAGTGCGAGAAGGTCTGGTCATTCGCCGACGCCACTTCAAGGTCGAGCATCGAGGCAATCAGGTTTTCCGCCAGCACAGCACGGATCCCCGACGGTACAGCCCCGGTCATACCAATACAGCTGACCGCGCCGTTTTGCAGCCCCTGAACGCCCGCGCCCTTAGTGATAAAAATGCAGCGCGACTCCAGATACAGCATTGATTTGCTTTCTGAGTACCCCATCAGCGCCTCCGAGCCAGTGCCAGAGGTGTAGCGCATCTTCAGCCCGCGGGAAGCGTAGGCCGAGGCGAGAAAGGATTTTGACCACGGCGTGTCATCGCCGTCGGTAAACACTGACTCTGTACCGTATACCGACACCGTTTCGGCGTAGCTGGTTAAGCCGCGCATACCCAGTTCCAGTTCGGTGGCTTCTTCAACGGAACATTGGGTAAGCACGCCAGGACGGCCGCACTGCGAACCAACCAGCAGCGCCAGCGCGTTAAACGGCGCATAGCGGGCGATGCCTACGGTCGTTTCTTGCTCGGAAAAACCACGGATCCCCGCCTCGGCGGCATCGGCGGCAATTTGCACCGGGTTATCTTTCAGGTTGGTGACGTGACACTGGTTAGAGGGTGTGCGTCTGGCGCGCATTTTTTGCAGCGCCATCATCATTTCCACCACGTTCATTTTTGCCATCACCTCCACCGCTTTCGCCGGGGTGATGGCGGTGGTAATGGCAATAATCTCTTCCCGACTGACGTGGATATCCACCAGCATTCTGGCGATGTCCAGTGCGTCGAGTTGCATTGCCTGTTCGGTTTCCGCGACGTTAATCGCGTAGTCAGCAATAAAACGGTCAATCATGTCGAACTGTGCACGATCTTTACCGTCCAGTTCCACAATACGGCCATTTTCCACTTTCACCGACGACGCAGGATCGTAGGGGCTTTCCATGGCGATCAGCCCCTCTTCCGGCCATTCGCCAATCAGCCCATCCTGATTGACAGGCCGCTGGGCAAGAACTTCGAATCGTTTTGATCTTCTCATAGCGCGTTGACTCAAAAAGTAAATAATAAGGACGCCGGGCCGTATCGCTGGTGGTTTACCGTCCCAGCAATCGCCTTTATCAGCAATAGCCGAACTTTAAATGAGCAGAATAATAAAAAAATAAAATTAATTACGTTCCAATTTGGCACGCAATTAAAACGCATCGTTTCATATTGAAACGCGTATTTGGAATATCCATAGAGAATTGTGACGAGGTTAAATGATCATTATCAATAAACGCCAAAGGAAGATCACTCACTTGCTATTTTAGAATTTTTTACTGTATTGACTTAATAACGTGCTGCGCGAAAATAAAGAAAACCCAATGATAAAAAATAGCTGCGCGCGATATTTTTCGTGACCTCAGCCCTACACAATTAACAGGAGATACCGTGAATAAGAGCCAACCCATCGCCACCATCACGCTGGCGGCCGCACAGAAAATGGCGGTCGCCGTTGAGGCTAAAGCGCTTGAAATCAACGTCCCGGTCGTCTTTTCCGTTGTTGACCACGGCGGAAACACGCTGCTGATACAGCGCATGGATGAGGCGTTTGTCACCAGCTGCGATATTTCACTCAATAAGGCCTGGACCGCCTGCTGCCTGCGACAGGGTACTCACGAAATTACCGATGCGGTGCAACCCGGTGCATCGCTTTATGGCCTGCAGCTCACCAACCAACAGCGCATTATTATTTTCGGCGGAGGGCTTCCAGTTATATTAAATGGAAAAATAATTGGCGCCGTCGGCGTGAGTGGTGGCACCGTCGAACAGGACCAGCTATTAGCTGAAACCGCACTATATTGCTTCTCTGAATTATAAAATAAACGTAAGAAGGTATATTATGAGCTATCGTATGTTTGATTATCTGGTGCCAAATGTGAACTTTTTTGGCCCCAATGCTGTTTCCGTAGTGGGTGAACGCTGCAAACTACTGGGTGGGAAAAAAGCCCTGCTGGTGACCGATAAAGGCCTGCGGGCAATTAAAGACGGTGCGGTAGATAAAACGCTCGCGCATTTGCGTGAAGCCGGTATTGAAGTAGCAATATTTGACGGCGTCGAGCCAAACCCCAAAGACACCAACGTACGCGATGGCCTTGCGGTGTTTCGTCAGGAGCAATGCGATATTATTGTCACCGTCGGCGGCGGTAGCCCACATGACTGCGGTAAAGGTATTGGTATCGCGGCCACTCACGAAGGCGATCTCTACAGCTATGCCGGAATTGAAACCCTGACCCACCCGCTGCCGCCTATCATTGCGGTCAACACCACCGCCGGTACCGCCAGTGAAGTGACCCGTCACTGCGTACTGACCAACACCAAAACAAAAGTGAAATTTGTCATTGTCAGCTGGCGCAACCTACCGTCAGTATCGATTAACGATCCGCTGCTGATGCTTGGCAAACCTGCGCCTCTGACCGCGGCCACCGGGATGGATGCCTTGACCCACGCCGTGGAAGCCTACATTTCCAAAGATGCAAATCCGGTCACCGATGCCGCCGCTATTCAGGCAATCCGCCTGATCGCCCGTAACTTACGCCAGGCCGTAGCGCTGGGCAGCAACCTGAAAGCTCGCGAGAACATGGCCTACGCTTCACTGCTGGCGGGGATGGCCTTTAACAACGCCAACCTCGGCTACGTACACGCCATGGCGCACCAGCTTGGCGGCCTGTATGACATGCCGCACGGCGTGGCGAATGCCGTACTGCTACCGCACGTGGCACGTTATAACCTGATCGCTAATCCGGAAAAATTTGCCGATATCGCCGAGTTTATGGGCGAGAACACCGACGGCCTGTCTACCATGGACGCCGCCGAGTTGGCGATTCACGCTATTGCCCGCCTGTCTGCTGATATCGGCATTCCACAGCATCTGCGCGAACTGGGCGTAAAAGAGGCCGATTTCCCGTATATGGCAGAGATGGCCCTGAAGGACGGCAACGCATTCTCGAACCCACGTAAAGGTAACGAGAAAGAAATTGCCGCGATCTTCCATCAGGCTTTCTGACAAAAAAAGGGACGCGATGCCACTTTCATCACCGAGCGTAAACCTGTTTTATCACCCATGCTGGCAGGATTCCCGCGTGCTTGATGAACTATGCTGGGGGCTGGAAGAGCAAGGCGTCCCTTGCCGGGCCATCAGCTGCGACGACAGCGGCAACGCGCTGGCGCTCAGCAGACGGGCAGCAAAAAGCTCGGCGCTGCGCGTAGGTCTCGGCCTCAGCGTGAGCGGCGAGATTGCCTTAATGCATGCCCAGTTGCCCGAGGATCGGGCGCTGATCTGCGGGCATATCGCCGCCGGGATCGAGCAGATCCGCACGCTCGGCGCCAACGCAGGCCAACTGGTCAACGTGCTTCCCTTCAGTGAGATAACATAAATGTATCGCATCTATACCCGAACCGGCGATAAAGGCACCACCGCGCTGTTTGGCGGCAGCCGCATCGACAAAGACGACATCCGCGTTAACGCCTATGGCACGGTAGATGAACTGATTTCCCAGTTGGGCGTATGCTATGCCACAACCCACCAGACCGAGCTACGCGAGGATCTGCATACCGTCCAGAAGACGCTGTTTGTGCTGGGTGTGGAACTCGCCAGCGACGATAAAGGGATCACTCGTCTGAAGCAGACGATTAGCGATGAAGATATTCAGGGACTGGAGCGGCTGATCGACCGCAATATGGCGCACAGCGGCCCGCTGAAAGAGTTTGTCATTCCGGGGAAAAACCTCGCATCGGCACAACTACACGTAGCGCGCACGCTGGCACGTCGGCTGGAGCGTATTCTCACGGCGATGGACAGAACGCTCGCCGTGCGCGACGAACTAAAGCGGTACATCAATCGCTTGTCCGACGCGCTCTTTTCGATGGCCAGAATCGAAGAAACTACTCCAGATGTTTGCTGCGCTTAAACTGGCTGGCGTCGATGTCGTACTGCTTCATCTTGCGCCACAGCGTGGTGCGCCCAATGTTCAGCAGCTGCGACATCTCCTGCACGCGCCCGCTGGTGACGCGGGCGGCGTGGATAATCGCCTCTTTTTCGATGGCGGTAAATGTCAGGCTGGCAGGCAGCAGCGAAGATGTCGTATCCATACCCGGTCGTTCGGCAAACAGATAATCCGGCAGGTTGCTCAGGCGAATATGGCCATTCTCGCTGCTGATGGCGATGTTCTCGATAATGCTGTTCAGCTCGAAATCATTACCCGGCCACGAATAGGCCACCAGCTGCGCCAGCGCGTCATCATCCACCTTCAGGCTGGATGAAAAGCGTTTTTTCAGGCTGTTCAGGCGAGTATAAATCAGCGCCGGAATGCTGTTGCGCCGCGCGCGCAGCGGCGGAATAACGATTTCAAACGAGTGCAGCGCGTAATACAGCTGGCGACTAAAGCGGTTTTGTTCCACCAGATTGGCAAGATCGACCGTGGTGGTGGCGATCACTTTCACATCCACCGGGATCAGGCGTCGAGCGTCGAGACGGGTCAGCACCCCCTGCTTGATCACCTGCAATAATGCAGACTGTAACTCCGGTGCCAAATATTCGATTTTTTCCAGAAACAGCGTACCGCCGTTCGCCAGTTCAAGGCGGCTCAGTCGGCCGTTTTCATCATCGGTTGGCGCGCTGCCCATAAAATCCTGTCCCAGCACGCTGTTGGCATACAGCTGACAGTTTACGGCGATATACGGGCCGCTGGCCCGTTCACTTTCATTGTGGATCGCCTGACTGAGCAGCTCTTTACCGACGCCCTCTTCGCCGCACAACAGGATCGGAAAACTTCCCCTCGCCGCCTGGCGGCCAAAATGGATCAGCCGTCGGGTTTCCGGATCGTCCGCCGACATCTGCTCAAAAGTATGGCTTACTTTGCCCAACTGACTGGTCATCAGCTGGCGCATTTGCTCGACCGGATGCAGCAGCAGAATAAAGCTGTTGCCCTGCTCTTCCACAATCGGCTTTAAGGTGATCACCGCATCAACAAACTGGTGCTGGCTCTCAAAGGTGACTTCGACGTGATTGAGGCCACGAGCATGTTTGATTGCCCGGCGCAGCAGCATCGGCATATTCACCAGGTCATGAAGATTTTTCCCCTGACTGGCCTGCACATCCAGATGCAACAGCATGGCGGCACGCGCATTGAGGAACTGCAGCACACCCTGTTCGTTCCATGCCATCACGCCATCATCCATGCTCTCCAGCAGCCCGTACATCTGATTCAGATGGCGATTAGATTCAGCCAACAGGCTGTCGGTCAGCAACGAATTGCCTACCTCTCTGGCAATCGCCAGCGTCAGGGAGAGATCGGAAACGGACTCATGTTCCACCAGGCAGCACAGCGAGATGGAGCCAAACAGTCGCCCGTGGTTATCAAATACCGGCGTTGAGCAGAACGACCACGGATGTAGCGCTTTTTTAAAGTGCTGATCGCCTGAAGTTTTTGTTGGCTGCCCCGGCATAGTCGCCAGCGACAGCGCACAGCTACCAATAATACTCTCCGCACAGTAGCTGCCGTCGAGAAAACCCAGCTCCGCCAGCTGTTCCACCGTCTGTGGATCGCCGCAGCGGCTGAGAATACAGGCGGACTCATCGAGGATAAACAGTGCACAGGGACGACCATCCATAAACTCCCAGGCGTCTTCCAGTGCGGCCTGAGCAATCGTCACCAGCGCAGTCTTGCGGCGGCAAATCGAGGCAAACGTCAGCCCTTGCGCCTGATGCGGCGCCTGCCAGGTTTCCCGCTGCATAAACTTACTGCAACGGTGCCATGACTGGGCAATAACCGAAGAGACGTCCTTTCCAATGTTCTGAGTGTGCGCCGTCATATTCCTTTCCGCTGTTTTACCCTGGACACCCCCTCCGACAGAGACAGTCAGAGGGGAGAAAATGCCGGCGCAGAGCGTTACTGATGTCTGATTAACGCGCCAGCCACTGCTGTCCCAACAGGTCTGCCGTCAGAATAGCGGCATGCACGCTTTCAGGCGTCACCGGGAACGGCATGTTGTGAATGGTTTCACCTTCTGCGCAGGTGGCTTTGGCAACAGCATGAATTTTGTCGTCAATGCCGTCTTTCACGCCCATTTGCGCCAGGGTGACCGGCAGGCCGACTTTTTGACAGAACGCCAGCACGGTTTCGATCTCTTCCATCGGGCTGTTCTGCAACACCAGCTGCGCCAGCGTACCAAACGCGACTTTTTCGCCATGGTACAAATGGTGGCACTCTTCCAGAATCGTGAAGCCGTTATGAATCGCATGCGCCCCCGCGAGGCCGCTGCTTTCAAAACCAATACCGCTAAGATAGGTGTTCGCTTCCACAATGCGCTCCAGCGCATCGGTTACGACGCCTGCCTGCGCCGCGCAGCGGGCTTTTTCGCCTTCTGCCAGCAACGTATCATAACACAGGCGCGCCAGGCTCAATGCTGCCACGGTGGACTGTCCACCCGCCATGCTGGTCGCGCGGGCGTCATAACAGGCCTTCGCTTCAAACCAGGTAGAGAGCGCATCGCCCATCCCAGCAACCAACAAACGCACCGGCGCTTTAGCGATAATCGCGGTATCCATCACCACCATATCCGGGTTTTTCGGGTAGATCAGATACTCTTCAAACTCACCGGCTTCGGTATAAATGACCGACAGCGCGCTGGTTGGTGCATCTGTCGAGGCGATAGTCGGGATCACCACCACCGGCAGCTTCTGGTAATAGCCAATCGCTTTGGCGGTATCCAGCGTTTTGCCGCCGCCGATCCCGACCACGCCACGGCAACCGTGTTGCTTCAGAATGGCAATCAAACGATTAATTTCCACATGGCTGCATTCGCCGTTAAAGCGTTCCGCATGGCAGCTAATATCGTGATTATGCAGGCCATTGAGCACTTTCTCTCCCGCCAGATTCATCACGAAATCATCCGCAATCACAAAAAAGCTGTCCGCCAGATTTTTAGCATATTGACCAAATAAGATAGATGCATCAGGGCCCTGGAGATATTTGGCTGGAGATTGAATAACGTTTAGCATTCCTTTCATCCTCAAATAAGTACATGTTTTGACATGATGAGCCCTGGCATTGACCTGTTTAGCCTGATGCTAACGGCGAAAACAAAGCGCTACCGGAGCGATGCAATCACTGTATGGCGAGGCGAGTACAAAAAAATCATTCGTCTTTTTGTTCTGATATGAAACGGATAAAAGGAAAATACGTTCCATATTGAAACAATTAACCCTAAAAAAGATAAGGTTTGCGATCCCGATCCGTTCCTTTAGCCCATATTTCTGTCACGCAAAGAGGCCCGGTTTCGCCTTTTCGTTATCTACCGCCGGAATAACCGGCAAAAAAAAGCGCTCTGTCCCGAACACCCTGCCCTGACGGCCGGTGAAAAAAGCCGCGTGGGTTCGCATTTAGCCATTTCCACTCGTCATTACGTTCCATTTAGGAACAAAAAACAGTTTTTACGTTCCGAAATGAAACTCATTTTACTTGAGTTTTTTTCCGCGCTGACTCGGCCAGAATCTCTCCATCGCCTCCGCTACCATGACCATGCATTCGGGGGTTTGTTTAATACTCAACCTGCCGGAGCCGTTATGTCTCAATTCTTTTTTAACCAGCGTACCCATCTCGTTAACGATGTCATCGACGGTACGATTATCGCCAGTCCGTGGAATAACCTGGCACGCCTGGAGAGCGATCCGGCCATCCGCATCGTGGTGCGTCGCGACCTCAACAAAGAGAACGTCGCGGTGATCTCCGGCGGTGGCTCAGGTCACGAACCCGCCCACGTTGGATTTATCGGTAAAGGCATGTTAACCGCCGCGGTTTGCGGTGACGTGTTTGCCTCCCCGAGCGTCGATGCGGTACTGACCGCCATTCAGGCGGTGACCGGTGAGGCAGGCTGCCTGCTGATCGTGAAGAACTACACCGGCGATCGCCTAAATTTTGGTCTGGCCGCCGAGAAAGCGCGTCGGCTCGGTTATAACGTCGAAATGCTGATCGTCGGCGACGACATTTCGCTACCGGATAACAAGCATCCACGCGGGATCGCTGGCACCATCCTGGTGCACAAAGTTGCCGGCTATTTCGCCGAACGTGGCTACAACCTCGTTACCGTGCTGCGTGAAGCACAGTATGCGGCGAACAACGCCTTCAGCCTGGGCGTCGCACTCTCCAGCTGTCATTTGCCACAGGAGACCGACGAGGCTCCGCGTCACCATCCGGGCCATGCAGAGCTGGGTATGGGCATTCACGGCGAGCCGGGTGCGTCGGTGATTGACACGCAAAACAGCGCGCAGGTGGTTAATCTGATGGTAGAGAAGCTGATGGCCGCCCTGCCGGAAACCGGCCGTCTGGCAGTGATGATCAATAACCTCGGCGGCGTCTCCGTTGCCGAAATGGCCATCATTACCCGCGAACTGGCCAACAGCCCGCTGCACGCACGTATCGACTGGCTGATTGGCCCGGCCTCGCTGGTCACCGCGCTGGATATGAAAGGCTTCTCGCTGACCGCCATGGTGCTGGAAGAAAGCATCGAAAAAGCGCTGTTGACCGAAGTGGAAACCAGTAACTGGTCAACGCCCGTGCCGCCACGTGACATCACGACCGTGCCGTCATCTCAGCGCAGTGCACGCGTGGAATTTCAGCCTTCGGCTAACGGACAGGTTGCCGGGATTATTGAGCAAGTCACCGCAACGCTCGCCAATCTTGAAGCACACCTCAATGCGCTGGATGCGAAAGTCGGCGACGGCGATACCGGGTCAACCTTTGCCGCAGGTGCGCGTGAAATTGCCGACCTGCTACATCACCAGCAGCTTCCGCTGGATAACCTTGCCACGTTGTTTGCACTGATTGGCGAGCGCCTGACCGTGGTCATGGGGGGCTCCAGCGGCGTATTGATGTCAATTTTCTTCACCGCTGCCGGACAAAAGCTGGAGCAAGGTGCCGGGGTCGCCGATGCGCTAAATACGGGGCTCGCCCAGATGAAGTTCTACGGTGGTGCAGATGAAGGCGATCGTACGATGATTGATGCGCTGCAGCCCGCGCTAACATCGCTACTGGCACAACCACATAACCTGCAAGCCGCCTATGACGCTGCGCTGGCAGGCGCAGAACGGACCTGCCTGTCGAGCAAAGCCAACGCCGGGCGCGCGTCGTATCTCAGCAGTGAGAGTCTGCTTGGTAATATGGACCCCGGCGCACACGCGGTAGCAATGGTGTTTAAAGCGCTGGCAGAGAGTGAGTTGGGCTAAGTTCTTCGTTCTACGGGTTATCAATGCCTGATGGCGCTACGCTTATCAGGCCTGCGGTTTGCTCGCTTTTGTAGGCCGGATAAGGCGCTTGCGCTGATATCCGGCAAAACATTAACGATAAACGCGAAGTCCGCCCTCTACGCCCCGGCTAAACAGCACCTGCCAAAGCTCGATATCTCTGGCACGGAATGCCCCAGCACACGCGCATAAATAGTAATTAAACATCCTTTTGAAGGTCGCGGAATAACGCGACGACAGCGTCGGCCATGCCTGGTTAAACCGTTCATGCCAGGCCATCAGCGTTTTATCGTAGTCGCTGCCGAAGTTATGCCAGTCCTCCATCACAAACCGCGATTCGCTGGCCTCGGCAATGTGGGAAATCGCCGGTAAACAGCCGTTTGGGAAGATATATTTATTGATCCACGGATCCACACTCATCCCTTTTTTATTGCTGCCAATAGTATGCAGCAGGAACAGTCCATCGGGTTTTAAGCAGCGGTCGGCAATACTGAAATAGGTGTCGTAGTTTTTCGGGCCCACGTGTTCAAACATCCCCACGGAGACAATACGATCATAGTGTTTATCGAGGTCGCGATAATCCTGCAACAGAATAGTGACATCCAGCCCGTCACAGCGCTGCTGCGCCATTTTCTGCTGTTCTTTCGAGATGGTAACCCCGTCTACCGCTACGCCATAATGGCGTGCGGCATATTCAGCCAGCCCGCCCCAGCCGCAACCGATATCCAGCAAACGCATGCCCGGTTGCAATTGCAGCTTCTCGCAAATCATTTTTAATTTGGCATTCTGCGCGTCGTCTAATGTTGTCGCGTCTTTCCAGTAGCCGCAGGAATATTGCATGTGGGGATCAAGCATCAGGGCGAAAAGATCGTTACCTATATCGTAGTGTTCTTTGCCGACAATCCAGGCACGGCTGCGTGATTGCAGATTAAACAAACGCGCGCTGGCAATGCGTAAAATATCTTTCAGATTGCCCGGCATTTTTTGGTCGAGTTTTGCTTTAAGGATTTTGCAGAACAGAATATCGAGCCGCTCGCAATCCCACCAGCCTTCCATATAGCTTTCACCCAGCCCTAACGAGCCTTGTTGCAGCACCCGTTTAAAGAAACCGGCATGGTGAAGTTGAATGTCCCAGGCGCGCGAACCATTAATCTGGATATCAGCCTGCTGGAGCAGGTCTTTCCCCATTCGGGTCCAGTTATCATTTGTTTCATTGACGATGACAGCATCAGAACACAGCGAATTCATGGTATTTACCAAAGGTGGACGAATAATTCTTACGCAAGATTATTATGGAAAACAGGGTGTATGTATTATGATTTGCGGACAAGATCTATCGAACAGAAGCCACATCACCGGAAGTATCAGGTATTTTTTATGGACACCCTCAGGCAAAAACAGTGGAGTTCCTTCCCGGATGATTCAATGGCGGAACTGCCGCAGGACGTGTACTTTCGTTCTTATGTCCTTGAAGCGAATAACCATGTTCCACCGCATTCACACGCATTTACCCAGTTTCATTTCGCCCGTAAGGGCAGTATGCGCATTGATGTCGCCGGTAAATGCTGGATAATTCCCGCACATTACGGTATCTGGATCCCGAATAATATTGAGCATGCGGTATGGGCGCTGGATGACGTGTATTTAGAGAATCTGGATATTAAGCCAGGCTTTCTTGAGAAGCGCATCGACGAGTGTAAAGTGGTGGCGATCAGTGATTTCGCCAGAGAGTTTATTCATTACGCCACCAACGTCATTTCAGGCCATTATGATAGCCAGTCAAAAGAAGGAAAACTGGTGAGCGTGCTGGTCGATATTATTTTGCAATTACCGGAAGTCGCCTTTGTATTACCCTGGCCGCAGGATGCAGAATTAACAAAAGTGTGCCGGACAATACAGGAATCTCCCGCACGGGAACACTCGGTGGAGTACTGGGCTAATCATCTTGGCATGTCCGCCCGAACTTTCTCGCGTCATTTCAAAAAAGAAACCGGGTTACCGTTCAGCGTCTGGAAGCAAAAGATGCGTATTCTGGAATCGGTGTTAATGCTGAAGAAAAATAAAAGCGTTACCGCCGTGGCGCTCGACGTGGGGTATTCGAGCACCGCGGCGTTTAGCTACGCGTTCCGCCAGGCATTTGGCGTTCCGCCGTCAAATTATTAATCAGCCGCTTTCCGCTGATGCCAGTAGGCTGCCGCACGCACCCGCTGCGGGTCAAACGCCTCGGTTTCAAAGCGGGCGCTCAAATTTTTTACCACTTTCCCTTCGCCGGTTACCCAGATGAAATAATCGTCTGCAGGCACCGTCAGCCGAGCCAGCGCGTCATCCACCGCCTGTTCGTCATGCCCGACAAACCACTGGATAGCAAACCCATCCAGATGGGCAAGGTAGTCCTGATACGCCGCATCCTGCACGCTTACCAGCGCCGTGACGTTCGGGCGTCGCGCTAAACGACTGAGCGCTTCCAGGCGACGGCGCAATGCGGGCATTCCCGATTCATCGCACACATAAACCTGATACGCATACTCTTCCGGTACCACCAGCGAGCCGCGCGGTCCGCCAATCGTCAGTGTATCCCCTGCACGGGCATGCATCGCCCACGTACTCGCCACGCCACCGTCGTGAATATAAAAATCCAGCGCCAGTTCATGACGCGCATCATCGTATAGCGGCGTGTAATCCCGGGACGCAGGGCGCACACCGTCAGCCCAGACGATGCCCTCATCGGTAACCACCGGCGGCACAAAATGGCTGCCTGGCTCAGGAAAGAAAACTTTGGCGTGGTCATCAAAGCCGCGTGAGCTGAAGCCGTCCAACGCCTCCCCGCCCAGCACGATGCGCTGAAAACCTGCGCTGATACGCTCAACGCGCAGGATGGTAAGTTCACGGAAGCGCAGTTCATTACGAACGCGCTGGGGGTAGCGTGAGGTGTTTTTTGTCATTTTTCGCCTTCGTGAGGATAATACGATATATCTAAATTAATATTCAAATGATAATGATTGCTAATAACAAAGATTGCAAGCATTTTTTTGATACACGCCACGGCGTAAATCCCCTTCTCACCATTGATAATAATTGACATAAAAATCAATCAATTAAAACACCAGCCTATCACGCACTTGCAAAATCATAACTTTTAGATATAAATTAGATATATCGAAATAACATCTGGAGACTACTATGCAAAACCACCATGACGGTTGCTGCAAACATACAGATCACCCACACGAAGGTTGCTGCAAAGGCGAAGAACATCGCCACGAAGGCTGCAACAGTGAAGGACATCACCACGAGCACGGCTGCGGGCATCGCCATGGTCGCGGTGGCGGCGGGCGTCGTCAGCGTTTCTTCGGTCACGGCGAATTACGCCTGGTGATTCTGGATATTTTGACCCGCGATGCCAGCCACGGCTATGAGCTGATCAAAGCCATCGAAACGCTGACTCAGGGCCACTACACGCCGAGTCCAGGGGTGATTTATCCGACGCTGGATTTCTTGCAGGATCAAGAGCTGATTGTCATCAGCGAAGAGGAAGGTGGGCGTAAACAGATCACGATCACGGCGCAAGGCCTGCAGTGGCTGGAGGAAAATCGCGAGCATCTGGCGCTTATTCATGAACGCGTTAAAGCACGCTGCGTTGGCTTTGAATTACGTAAAAATCCGCAGATGAAACGCGCGCTGGAAAACTTTAAAGCCGTGCTGGATCTGCGGGTCAATCACGGTGACACCAGCGATGCACAGATCAAAAAAATCATCGGTATTATCGATCGCGCAGCGCTGGATATCGCTCAGCTGGATTAATCGGGTCATCGGGCGGAACCCGTTGTTCCGCCCGAATAGCGGTGCTTAATGCAGCACCGTCACCGCATCTTCCAGGCGCCCGGCGCGATGTTTCACCCGCACTGAAATTTGCGCGCTCTCTTCAACCAGTTCGGCATTTTTCTGCGTAATGTTGCTCAACTCATTCACCGCGCGAGTCAGGCTGGTCAGCCCGTCTGCCTGTTCCAGCGTCGAATGGCTGATTTGTGCGATCAGTTGGGTGACGTTCTGTACCTGCGCCACAATGTCGTCCATCGTGCGGCCAGCGGCGTGAACCTGGCTGGATCCGGACTGCACCTTGTCGGCACTGGCATCAATCAGCTTGCGGATGTCATTCGCCGCACTGGCGCTCCGGCTGGCAAGATGGCGTACTTCCCCTGCCACGACGGCAAACCCTTTCCCCTGCTCGCCCGCTCGCGCCGCTTCAACCGCCGCATTCAATGCCAGGATATTGGTCTGGAAAGCAATATCGTTAATCAGCGTGGTGATGGTGCCGATACGCTGGGTGCTGCTGGCGATATCGTCCATCGTTTTGATCACCGTCTCCATCGCCTCGCCTCCCTGCGTTGCCGCACTGCTGGCGGCAATCGAGAGTTTGTCAGCCGCAGATGCTGTCGCCGAGTTTTGCTTCACCGACGCCGCCATCTGGTTCATCGTCGTCACCGTTTCCTGCACGTTTTCAACCGTTTGCTGGGTGTGCTTGTTTAAATCATCGCTACCTTTTGCCAGCGTATCGCTGTCGTTACGCACGCAGGAAACCTGGCTTGAAACGTCGTGAATAAGCCAGCGGCACATTAATCCCAGTTGCCCCACCGCCCGCAGCATCAGGCCCAACTCATCGCTGCGGTTCAGGTGCGTCACGCTGTTGCGCTCGCCGGTCGCCACTTTCAGCGCCTGGCGGGCGACATTTTCTATCGGGCGTACAATTTGCCATTCGAAAATCGCCGTACCCGCCAGCATCACCAGCGCACTCACCAGCAGCAGCGGCCACGCCGCGCCCATTTGCTGCAACGCTGCCGCCAGCACGGCAAACATCAGTGTCATCACGCTGCGCACCCGCCAGCGAACCGGCAGCGCCGGCAGCTTTCCCAGCCAACTTTTACGCACCACGAGTCCCTTATGGATGCGTTTGTTGCAACGTCCTTCATTTAGCGCCTGATACAACGGCTCGACCGCCGCAATCTCCTCCTGCGTCGCCCGGGTTCGAATCGACATATACCCGGTCATTCGCCCTTCACGTACCATCGGCACCGCATTGGCTCGCACCCAGTAGTGATCGCCGTTTTTACAGCGATTTTTTACAATGCCGCTCCATGGCTCCCCCTGTTGCAGCGTGTACCACATATCAGCAAATGCCGCCTTGGGCATGTCCGGGTGACGAACCTGATTATGCGGCTTGCCGAGCAGCTCGCTCAGCTGATAGCCGCTAACCTGGACAAATGTGTCATTCGCATGAGTGATGTAGCTTTGTAAATCGGTAGTCGACATGAGGGTAATATCATCATCCAGCGGAGTATGCTGCTGACTAACGTAGGGATCAGAAGACATGGTTGCGTCCTATGCAGGTTATCTGGTTGTTAACTTTTTCGGCATATGTTATTTCGGCGATAATTTTTTTATCTTTAGTTGTTAAATTTGATTTAGATCGCAATTTGCGATTAAACCTCAGAATTTGTATGTTTTCTAATTCATTGATTTAAAATACTTTCATCCTGTAACTATTCAATCAGGCTTCACTCTGCGCACCGTCACAGTGCAACTTCTGCCTGTTTTTGGCGCAGAAGATCGCGTATCTCACCTGTTTTCAGAGAGTCAACCTGGGCAAAATACCGCCAAATGTTAACTTTTGGCATTAAATGTTTCGCAAATGAAATGTATCCTGGTGTTTATCCCGATTTTCGTTAAGCGCGCCGGGATGGCGTAATCCCTGCAATACTTAATTCAGTATCATGTGATACGCGAACTCCGGGAGCATATTTTGAACAGGTTACCTTCCAGCGCATCGGCCCTGGCCTGCAGCGCACACGCACTGAACCTCATCGAAAAGCGAACGCTTGATCATGAGGAAATGAAAGCACTTAACCGAGAGGTCATTGAATACTTCAAAGAGCATGTCAATCCGGGGTTCTTAGAGTATCGAAAATCTGTAACTGCCGGCGGGGATTACGGAGCCGTAGAGTGGCAAGCGGGAAGCCTGAATACGCTTGTCGACACCCAGGGACAGGAATTTGTTGACTGCCTGGGCGGTTTTGGAATTTTCAACGTGGGGCACCGTAATCCAGTAGTGGTCTCCGCCGTACAGAATCAACTCGCTAAACAACCTCTGCACAGCCAGGAATTACTTGACCCCTTGCGGGCCATGTTGGCGAAAACGCTCGCCGCACTGGCGCCCGGCAAGCTGAAATACAGCTTCTTTTGCAACAGCGGAACCGAGTCGGTTGAAGCGGCGCTGAAGCTGGCGAAAGCCTATCAATCGCCACGCGGCAAATCTACGTTTATTGCCACCAGCGGCGCGTTCCACGGTAAATCGCTGGGCGCACTGTCCGCGACGGCCAAATCCACGTTCCGTAAACCGTTTATGCCATTGCTGCCGGGCTTCCGTCATGTTCCGTTTGGTGACATTGACGCGATGCGTACCGTGCTCAGCGAGTGTAAAAAGACCGGTGATGATGTAGCTGCCGTGATCCTCGAGCCGATTCAGGGTGAAGGTGGCGTGATCCTGCCACCGCAGGGATACCTGACCGCCGTGCGCAAACTGTGCGACGAGTTTGGCGCGCTGATGATCCTTGATGAAGTGCAAACCGGCATGGGTCGTACTGGCAAGATGTTCGCCTGCGAGCACGAAAACGTGCAGCCCGACATTATGTGTCTGGCGAAAGCGCTAGGCGGCGGCGTAATGCCTATCGGTGCGACCATCGCTACCGAAGAGGTGTTCTCCGTACTGTTCGATAACCCATTCCTGCACACCACCACCTTTGGCGGCAACCCCCTTTCCTGTGCGGCGGCACTCGCAACCATCAATGTCCTGCTGGAGCAGAATTTACCGGCTCAGGCAGAACAAAAAGGCGATATGTTGCTGGATGGCTTCCGACATCTGGCGCGGGAATACCCGGATCTGGTGCAGGACGTACGCGGTAAAGGCATGCTGATGGCGATCGAATTTGTTGATAATGAGATCGGCTACAACTTTGCCAGCGAGATGTTCCGCCAGAGGGTGTTGGTTGCCGGAACGCTGAACAACGCGAAGACGATCCGCATCGAACCGCCGCTCACGTTAACCATCGAACAATGTGAGTTGGTATTACGCTCAACGCGTAAAGCGCTGGCCGCATTACGCGTCAGCGTGGAGCAAGTGTGACAGACGCCGGATGGCGCTGCACTTTTCCGGCCTACGGGATCACATGTAGGCCGGATAGGGCGTAACCGCCATCCGGCAGCATCACACGCTTACACAATCCGCACGCCTGCGGGCATCACGCGCTCTGGCGTCAACAGCACGCTTTCACTGCCATCGTCCGTTTCCGCACACAACAGCATGCATTCTGACGTTTCGCCGCGCATTTTCGCTTTTTGCAGATTACACAGCACCACCACCGTTTTCCCCATCAGCTCATCTTCGCGGTAGTAAGGCACCAGGCTGGTCACGGTTTGCAGCGTTCGTTCGCCGACATCGACCTGAACGATGTAGAGTTTATCGGCATTGTCATGACGCTTTACCTGGGTAATTTTTCCCACGCGAATTTCCATTCGGGCGAAATCCGTAAATGCGATCGTGTCCATTCTTTTCTCCTTTGGTAAAATTTTACTAAATGTTAGCAAAAAACCGTCCTGGCATTGTTCTCAAAAGCCGTAAAATGATGCGCCCATCACACTCTGAAAGCGGGGTTTTACCGTGAATATGTCAATTAGAGGTACTTTTTTTACTGAAAACAGGTGAATAGATAAGCACTTCATTTACAATGCGGGGGTAACTCAGGGAAAAGGTAAACATGGCAACACTTAAAGACATCGCAATCGAAGCTCGTGTATCCCTGGCGACAGTGTCCCGGGTGTTAAATGATGACCCGACGCTAAACGTAAAAGAAGAAACCAAGCGTCGCATTCTTGAGATCGCGGAAAAGCTGGAGTACAAAACCAGCAGCGCGCGTAAACACCAGACCAGTACGGTCGGCCCCCAGCATATTCTGGCGCTCTACAGCTACCAGCAGGATTTGGAAATCAACGATCCTTACTATCTCGCCATACGACACGGGATTGAAACGCAATGTGAAAAGCTGGGGATCGAACTGACCAACTGCTATGAACACAGCGGGTTGCCCGACCATAAAAATATTACCGGCATTCTCATCGTTGGTAAGCCATCTCCTGCCCAGCGCGCTGCAGCTACCGCGCTGACCGACAACATCTGCTTTATCGACTTTCATGAACCCGGCAGCGACTATGATGCCGTCGATATCGATCTGACCCGCATCAGCAAAGAGAGTATCGATTTTTTCATCGCCCAGGGCGTGACCCGCATTGGCTTCATCGGCGGTGAAGACGAGCCGGGCAAAGCGGATATCCGCGAGGCCGCGTTTGTCGAATACGGCCGCCTGCAGCAGGTGGTCTCGGAACACGATATCTATCGTGGCGGATTCTCCAGCTCGTCAGGTTATGAGTTGGCGAAAAAAATGCTGGCCAAAGAAGATTATCCCAGCGCCCTGTTTGTCGCCTCAGACTCAATCGCCATTGGCGTTCTGCGCGCAATTCACGAACGTGGCCTGGCGATTCCACAGGATATTTCGCTGATTAGCGTCAATGACATTCCGACGGCACGATTCACCTTCCCTCCGCTGTCCACCGTGCGCATCCATTCAGAAATGATGGGCAGTCAGGGCGTTAACCTGCTGTTTGAAAAAGCCCGTGACGGACGCGCGCTGCCGCTGCTGGTTTTCGTGCCCAGCAAGCTGAAACTGCGCGGCACCACCCGCTAACCTCC
This sequence comes from Citrobacter sp. wls829, assembly GCF_005280825.1. Lineage (NCBI taxonomy): Bacteria > Pseudomonadati > Pseudomonadota > Gammaproteobacteria > Enterobacterales > Enterobacteriaceae > Citrobacter > Citrobacter sp. wls829. The sequence continues at coordinate 28,568 of NZ_SZWP01000067.1, read as the reverse complement.
CTTTTTTCGCGCCCGGTTTCTTCTGATACCGGGCATGCTTTGTCATGTCTTGTTTTTCTCTGCACGGGTTATTTTCGTGATCAAGTTAAAGTAAATCATCTTACCCGCTATATTTTAGTAAAACTTTTACTAAAATCACCTGCAATGACACTTACTCACCATCACTTTGAATGGTTCCGATTTCTCTCCACCGGGAGGCCTTATGAATCGCTGGGAAAACATTCAGCTCACCCACGAAAATCGACTGGCGCCACGCGCATACTTTTTCTCTTATGACTCGGTTGCGCAGGCTCGCTCGTTTGCCCGTGAAACCAGCAGCCTTTTTCAACTGCTGAGCGGTCAGTGGAATTTTCAGTTCTTTGAGCATCCGCTGCAGGTGCCAGAAGCCTTTACGTCGCAGTATATGCACGACTGGGGCAGCATCACCGTCCCCGGCATGTGGCAGATGGAAGGACACGGCAAGCTGCAATATACCGACGAAGGTTTCCCGTTCCCGATTGATGTGCCCTACGTCCCCACCGATAACCCGACCGGTGCATATCAGCGGATGTTTACCCTCAGCGAAGGCTGGCAGGGAAAACAAACGCTGATTAAGTTCGACGGCGTTGAAACCTACTTCGAAGTGTACGTCAACGGCCAGTACGTGGGCTTCAGCAAGGGCAGCCGTCTGACGGCCGAATTTGATATCAGCGCAATGGTGCACACCGGTGACAACCTGCTGTGTGTGCGCGTGATGCAGTGGGCAGACTCTACCTACGTTGAAGACCAGGATATGTGGTGGTCTGCGGGGATCTTCCGCGACGTCTATCTGGTGGGCAAGCAGGCGACCCATATTCAGGATTTTACCGTTCGTACCGAGTTCGATGATAACTACCGTGATGCCACTCTCTCCTGCGACATTGTGCTGGAAAACCTTGCCGATTCACCGGCACAGACCTCGCTGGAATACACCTTATTTGACGGCGAGCGGGTGCTGCACAGCGGTGTTATCAGTCATCTGACTCTCGATAAGCTCACCCGTACTGCCTTTGATTTCGAGGTTAGTGCGCCACAGCAGTGGTCGGCTGAGTCGCCGTATCTTTATCATTTAGTGATGACGTTAAAAGATGCCAGCGGCAATATTATTGAGGTGGTTCCGCAGCGCGTCGGATTCCGCGACATTACGAGCCGCGACGGGCTGTTTTACATCAACAACCACTACGTAATGCTGCACGGTGTTAACCGCCACGATAACGATCATCTGAAAGGCCGCGCGGTCGGAATGGATCGGGTCGAAAAAGATCTGCTGCTGATGAAGCAGCACAACATTAACTCGGTGCGTACCGCGCATTACCCGAACGATCCGCGCTTCTATGAGCTGTGCGATATCTACGGCCTGTTTGTGATGGCCGAGACCGACGTCGAATCCCACGGCTTCGCCAACGTCGGCGATATCAGTCGCATCACCGACGATCCGACCTGGGAACCGGTATACGTTGAGCGCATCGTGCGCCACATCCACGCACAGAAAAACCATCCGTCGATCGTCATCTGGTCACTGGGCAACGAATCCGGGTACGGCTGTAATATTCGTGCCATGTACCACGCTGCGAAAGCGCTGGATAACACGCGTCTGGTGCATTACGAAGAAGATCGCGACGCCGAAGTGGTGGACATTATTTCCACCATGTATACCCGCGTGCCGCTGATGAATGAGTTTGGTGAATATCCGCATCCGAAACCACGCATCATCTGCGAATACGCCCACGCCATGGGTAACGGCCCCGGCGGGCTGACGGAATATCAAAACGTTTTTTACCAGCACGATTGCATTCAAGGACACTATGTCTGGGAATGGTGCGACCATGGCATTCAGGCAAAAGATGATAACGGCAACGTCTGGTATAAATTTGGCGGTGACTACGGCGACTACCCGAATAACTACAACTTCTGCCTCGACGGCCTGATTTACCCCGATCAAACACCGGGACCGGGTCTGAAAGAGTATAAGCAGGTGATCGCCCCAGTGAAGGTCTACGCGAAGGACCTGACGCGCGGTGAACTGCGTGTCGCAAATAAGCTGTGGTTCACCACGCTTGACGACTACACCCTGCAAATTGAAGTGCGGGCCGAAGGAGAAACGCTCTCCACGCAGCGGATTAAACTTCACGACGTGGCCCCCAACAGCGACGCACTGCTGCACTGCACACTGCCGACGCTGGATGAGAGGGAAGCCTTTCTCAATGTCATCGTCAGCAAAGACTCCCGCACGTCCTACAGCGACGCCGGGCACCATATTGCCACTTACCAGTTCCCGCTGAAGGCCAGAACCGCTACGCCAGTACCGTTTAGTCAGCAAAACGCCAGCGCCCTGACGCTGGAAGACGATCGCCTGCGCTACACCGTTCGCGGCTATAACTTCGCGATAACCTTCTCAAAGCTGAACGGGAAGCCGATCAGCTGGAACGTGAATGGCGAAGAGCTCATTACCCGCGAGCCGAAGATTAATTTCTTCAAGCCGACGATTGATAACCACAAACAGGAGTTCGAAGGTCTATGGCAGCCAAATCATTTACAGATTATGCAGGAGCATCTGCGGGATTTTGCCCTCGAACACACTGACAATGCGGTGGTGATTACCAGCCAGACGATCATCGCCCCGCCGGTATTTGATTTCGGTATGCGTTGCACCTACCGCTGGCGGGTAACGGTCGACGGTCAGCTGAATGTTGAGCTTTCCGGTCAGCCTTACGGCGAGTATCCGCACATTATTCCGTGCATTGGCTTCACCATGGGCATCAACGGTGATTTGGGGCAAGTCGCGTATTACGGACGTGGTCCGGGCGAGAATTACGCCGACAGCCAGCAGGCCAACATTATCGATATCTGGCGTTCGACCGTGGATGCGATGTTCGAGAACTACCCGTTCCCCCAAAACAACGGCAATCGCCAGGATGTGCGCTGGGCAGCGCTGACCAACCGCCATGGCAACGGTCTGCTGGTCGTCCCACAACGTCCTGTCAATTTAAGTACCTGGCACTATACGCCCGAAAATCTCTTTGCCGCACAGCACTGCAATGAACTCCAGCGCAGCGATGACATCACTCTGAATCTGGACCATCAGCTACTGGGCCTGGGTTCCAACTCCTGGGGAAGCGAGGTGCTCGACTCCTGGCGCGTCTGGTTCCGCGAGTTCAACTACGGCTTTACGTTGCTGCCCATTTCCGGCACCGAGGCCACCGTTCAGACCACTGCTAATCGCGCCTTTGGCACGGAGTTCTTTTCCACGAATTTGCACAGCGAGAATACAAAATGAGGATCATCGATAACTTAGAGCAGTTCCGACAACTCTACGCTTCAGGTCGGAAGTGGCAGCGCTGCGTTGAGGCGATTGAAAATATCGACAACATTCAGCCCGGCGTCGCCCATTCCATCGGTGATTCGCTCACTTACCGCGTGGAGACCGACTCCGCTACCGATGCGCTGTTTACCGGTCATCGCCGTTACTTTGAGGTGCATTACTACCTGCAAGGGCAGCAAAAAATTGAGTATGCCGCCAAAGAGGATTTACAGGTGGTTGAATACTATCGCGATGAAACCGATCGCGAATACCTGAAGGGATGCGGAAAAACGGTAGAAGTACACGAAGGGCAGCTGGTTATTTGCGACAACCACGAAGCCTACCGCTTTATCTGTAATAGCGCGGTGAAGAAAGTCGTACTCAAAGTCACCATCGAAGATGGTTATTTTCATAATAAATAAAAAGACAGGCGGCACAGAAGTTGTGCCGCCAGTACCCTACAATAATCAGGAATCGGAGATGTGCTATGTCTGATACCAAGCGTAATACCATCGGCAAGTTCGGCTTACTGTCGCTGACCTTTGCCGCCGTTTATAGTTTTAACAACGTAATCAATAATAATATTGAGCTTGGTCTGGCATCTGCACCGATGTTTTTCCTCGCCACGATTTTCTACTTTATTCCGTTCTGCTTAATCATTGCCGAATTTGTTTCGCTGAACAAAAACTCCGAAGCCGGTGTTTACGCATGGGTAAAAAGCTCACTGGGCGGGCGCTGGGCATTTATTACCGCCTACACCTACTGGTTCGTTAACCTGTTCTTTTTACCTCGTTACTTCCGCGCGTAATCGCTTATGCCTCCTATGCATTTTTAGGCTACGAATACATTTTGACGCCGTTCGCTACCACCGTGTTAAGTATGGTGCTGTTTGCCTTCTCAACCTGGGTTTCGACCAACGGCGCAAAAATGCTCGGGCCGATTACCTCCGTCACTTCCACGCTGATGCTGCTGTTGACGCTGTCTTATATTTTACTGGCGGGGACTGCGTTGGTTGGCGGCGTACAGCCTGCCGATCCCATCACCGTGGATGCCATGATCCCGAATTTTAACTGGGCCTTCCTCGGTATTACGACCTGGATTTTTATGGCGGCAGGCGGCGCGGAGTCCGTGGCGGTGTACGTCAACGACGTGAAGGGTGGCTCAAAATCATTTGTGAAAGTGATTATTATCGCCGGGATTTTTATCGGTGTGCTTTACTCAATCTCCTCAGTACTGATCAACGTTTTTGTCAGCAGCAAAGAGCTGAAGTTTACCGGTGGCTCGGTGCAGGTATTCCACGGTCTGGCCGCATACTTCGGCTTACCTGAGTTGGTGGTTAACCGCTTTGTCGGTCTGGTGTCCTTTACCGCAATGTTTGGGTCACTGCTGATGTGGACCGCAACACCGGTTAAAATTTTCTTCTCCGAAATCCCGGAAGGTATTTTTGGCAAGAAAACCGTCGAACTGAATGAAAACGGCGTTCCCGCTCGCGCAGCCTGGATCCAGTTTTTGATCGTGATCCCGCTGATGATTATCCCCACGCTCGGTTCGAATACCGTGCAGGATTTAATGAATACCATCATTAACATGACCGCTGCGGCATCCATGCTGCCTCCGCTGTTTATTATGCTGGCCTATTTGAATCTGCGCGCCAAGCTGGACCACTTACCGCGCGACTTCCGCATGGGATCGCAAAAAACCGGGATTATCGTGGTATCGATGCTGATTGCCCTGTTCACCATTGGATTTATCGCGTCAACGTTCCCAACCGGCGGCAACATTATCACCATTATTTTCTATAACGTCGGCGGTATTGTTATTTTCCTCGGTTTTGCCTGGTGGAAATACAGTAAATACATCAAAGGACTAACCAAAGAAGAAAAAGCCATTGAAGCCGCACCAGCTTCAGACAGTCATTAATTCATAAAACATAATAACAATAAACAATATTCGCCAAGGCTATAACAATAAAAACATTATTTTATTTTGCTTAGGATAGAAGCATGAAAATCAATAGCCATTGTTGCAGGGCATTTATTGCCCTGCCCTTTTTCTGTGTCTCCTCTCTGGGTGCAGAAGAAGTGCGACCGGCAGAACACGACGACACAAAAACGCCCGCAATATCCTCTCCCTCATTTCGTTTTTATGGCGAACTGGGAATGGGGGGATATATGGATTTAGAGGGACAGGATAAACATAAATACAGTGACGGAACCTATATCGAAGGGGGCCTGGAAATTAAACACGGCTCGTGGTTTGGTCTGATCTATGGCGAAGGCTGGACCGTACAGGCGGATCACCAGGGAAACGCCTGGGTTCCCGATCATAGCTGGGGCGGGTTTGAAGGCGGAATTAACCGATTTTACGGCGGTTACCGCACCGATGACGGCACGGAGCTAATGCTCAGCCTGCGCCAGGACTCATCGCTCGATGACCTGCAATGGTGGGGAGACTTCACGCCGGATCTGGGCTACGTCATCCCCAACACGCGCGACATCATAACCGCCATTAAGGTGCAAAACCTGACCGGCCCGCTGCGTTATAGCGTGACCGCCACGCCTGCCGGACATCATGATGAAAGCAAGGCCTGGCTGCACTTCGGCAAATACGATCGCTACGACGATAAGTATACCTATCCAGCCATGATGAATGGCTACATCCAGTACGACCTGACCGAAGGCGTAACCTGGATGAACGGTCTGGAGATCACCGACGGCACCGGACAACTGTTCCTGACCGGCCTTCTCTCGCCTAACTTTGCTGCGCGCGCCTGGCATCACACCGGACGCGCCGACGGCCTGGATGAATGGGGTACAGAGACCGGCTATATGGTCAGTGCCATGTATGAAGCGCTCAAAGGCGTCTACCTCTCCACCGCCTACAGCTATGCCAAACATCGGCCAGACAACGCCGAGGATGAAACCACCTCTTTTATGCAGTTCGGTATCTGGTATGAATACGGCAGCGGTCGTTTCGCCACCGCCTTCGACAGCCGGTTCTATATGCAAAATGCATCTGGCGACCCGAGCGACCAGATCTTCCTGATGCAATATTTCTATTGGTAACAAGGACCGGAATACCATGAACATGACACCTATTCTTACGCCGCTGGCGTGTGGGCTGCTGATGAGTTTTTCCTCACTGGCAGCTAACGTAGACAGCGTTAAAAACGTCATCAATCGCACCGGCGCGCCAGGTTATATGCACGACTACGATTATGACGACCATCAGCGTTTTAATCCCTTTTTCGACCTCGGCGCATGGCACGGACACCTGTTGCCGGATGGCCCTGCAACAATGGGCGGCTTCCCTGGCGTGGCGCTACTGACGGAAGAGTACATCAACTTTATGGCCACAAATTTTGACCGGCTGACGGTGTACCAGAACGGTAAAAAGGTCGATTTCACTCTCGAGGCTTACAGCCTGCCCGGCGCACTGGTACAGAAACTGTCATCCACTGCGGTGCAGGTCGAGATGACGCTGCGCTTTGCCAGTTCACATACCTCACTACTGGAAACCAAAATCACCAGCAATACGCCGCTGGATCTGGTGTGGGACGGAGAGTTACTGGAAAAGCTGGAAGCGAAAGAGGGAAAACCCCTCTCCGATAAAACCATTGATGGCGAGTATCCGGACTACCAGCGAAAAATCATCGCTACGCGCGACGGCCTGAAGGTCACCTTCGGTAAAGTGCGATCAACCTGGGATCTGCTGACCTCCGGCGAGTCGGAGTATCAGGTACACAAATCACTTGCCATGAACACCACTGTTGATGGCCACCGATTTACCAGTAAAGCGCATATCAATGGCTCTACCACGCTTTACACCACCTATTCACATCTGTTGACCGCGCAGGAGGTCAGCAAAGAACAGGCGCAGATCCGCGATATTCTGGCGCGCCCGTCTTCTTACATGCTCGCCTCACAGCAGCGCTGGGAATCCTATCTCAAAAAAGGTTTAAACAACCCGGATGCCACCCCAGAACAAACCCGCGTGGCGGTGAAGGCTATCGAAACGCTGAACGGTAACTGGCGCTCACCGGGCGGCGCAGTTAACTACAATACCGTGACGCCGTCGGTAACGGGCCGCTGGTTCTCTGGCAACCAGACCTGGCCGTGGGACACCTGGAAGCAGGCGTTTGCAATGGCGCACTTTAACCCGGATATCGCGAAAGAAAATATTCGCGCTGTTTTCTCGTGGCAGGTTAAACCCGGCGATCCGGTGCGCCCACAGGACGCGGGATTTATTCCCGATCTGATTGCCTGGAACCTCAGCCCGGAACGCGGTGGTGATGGCGGTAACTGGAACGAGCGCAATACCAAGCCCAGCCTGGCGGCATGGTCGGTGATGGAAGTCTACAACGTCACCAAAGACAAATCCTGGCTCGAAGAAATGTACCCGAAACTGGTGGCATACCACGACTGGTGGCTGCGTAACCGCGATCATAACGGCAACGGCGTTCCAGAGTACGGCGCCACTCGCGATAAAGCGCACAACACCGCCAGCGGCGAGATGCTGTTCACGGTGAAAAAGGGTGACAAAGAAGAAACCCTGTCAGGGCTGCAAAACTATGCCGCTATTACCCGCAACGGCCAGTATGACAGCCTGGAGATCCCGGCGCAGGTCGCCGCCTCGTGGGAATCCGGACGTGACGACGCCGCGGTGTTTGGTTTCATCGACAAAGAACAACTGGATAAGTACGTCGCTAACGGTGGCAAACGCAGCGACTGGGTGGTGAAATTCGCTGAAAATCGCAGCCACGACGGAAAATTACTGGGCTATTCGCTACTCCAGGAGTCGGTCGATCAGGCCAGCTACATGGTCAGCGATAACCATTACCTGGCGGAAATGGCGACCCTGCTCGGGAAAACGCAGGAGGCGAAACGCTATCAGGCGCTGGCGACGAAACTGACGGATTACATCAATACCTGTATGTTCGATGCGACTACGCAGTATTTCTATGACGTTCGCATTGAAGATAAGCCGCTGGCAAACGGCTGTGCCGGAAAACCGATTGTCGAACGAGGGAAAGGGCCGGAAGGCTGGTCACCGCTGTTTAACGGCGCGGCCACGCAGTCTCATGCTGACGCGGTGGTGAAGGTGATGCTCGACCCGAAAGAGTTCAACACCTTTGTGCCGCTGGGCACCGCGGCGCTCACCAACCCGGCTTTCGGCCCGGATATTTACTGGCGCGGGCGCGTGTGGGTGGATCAGTTCTGGTTTGGCTTAAAAGGCATGGCGCACTACGGCTACCGCGATGAAGCGCTGAAAATGGCGGATACGTTCTTCAACCATGCCAAAGGACTCACCGCGGACGGCCCGATTCAGGAAAACTATAACCCGCTGACCGGCGCGCAACAGGGTGCCCCCAACTTCTCCTGGAGCGCGGCGCATCTGTACATGTTGTATAATGATTTTCTTAAAAAACAGTAAGCTGTGACCTATTGCCGGATAAAGTGCTTGCACCGACATCCGGCAAATTCTTTCTCTGGCCCCACTCCTTTTTTGAATCCCATCACAATCACGGCATTCCCCTTTTCCCTTTTGCGCCGCGACGGCTAAATTAGTAACTCATCCGACCACATAACAATAATTTTACATACTGGACACCATTATGAGCTATCCGTCGCTGTTCGCCCCGCTCGATCTGGGATTCACCACGCTTAAAAACCGCGTGTTGATGGGTTCAATGCATACCGGTCTGGAAGAGTATCCCGATGGCGCAGAACGGCTGGCCGCGTTCTATGCCGAGCGCGCCCGTCACGGCGTCGCTCTGATTGTGAGCGGCGGTATTGCCCCTGCGCTTTCCGGCGTGGGTATGGAAGGCGGCGCGATGTTAAACGATGCCAGCCAGTTACCACATCACCGCGTAATTACCGACGCGGTGCATGACGAAGGCGGCAAAATCGCGCTGCAAATTCTGCACACCGGACGCTATAGCTATCAGCCTCACCTCGTCGCGCCCTCCGCTATTCAGGCGCCGATCAACCGCTTTACCCCGCATGAGCTGACCCACGATGAAGTGCTGCAACTGATTGAGGATTTTGCCCATTGCGCACAGCTGGCGCGGGAAGCTGGCTACGACGGCGTAGAGGTCATGGGCTCGGAAGGCTATCTGATCAACGAATTTCTCACCCTGCGCACCAACCAGCGGACTGACCAATGGGGCGGCGATTACGCCAACCGCATGCGATTTGCCGTCGAGGTGGTACGGGCCGTTCGTCAACGTGCCGGTAACGACTTTATTATTATCTTTCGTCTGTCGATGCTCGACCTGGTGGAAAATGGCGGCACGTTTGACGAAACTGTCCAGTTGGCGAAAGCCATTGAGGCGGCAGGTGCTACGATCATCAACACCGGGATCGGCTGGCACGAAGCACGGATCCCGACCATCGCCACGCCGGTGCCGCGCGGGGCGTTTAGCTGGGTGACGCGCAAGCTGAAAGGTCACGTAACGGTTCCACTGGTCACCACTAACCGCATTAATGATCCGGGCGTTGCCGACGATATTCTGGCCCGTGGTGATGCTGATATGGTGTCGATGGCACGCCCGTTCCTCGCCGATGCCGAGCTGCTGTCAAAAGCGCAAAGCGGGCGAGCGGATGAGATCAACACCTGCATAGGCTGTAATCAGGCCTGTCTGGATCAGATCTTCGTCGGCAAAGTGACGTCCTGCCTGGTGAACCCCCGCGCCTGTCATGAAACCAAAATGCCGATCGTAGCGGCGACACATCTGAAGAATCTGGCGGTAGTCGGTGCCGGTCCTGCGGGGCTCGCCTTTGCCATCAACGCCGCTTCACGCGGTCATCAGGTCACGTTGTTTGATGCCAACGCGGAGATCGGCGGACAGTTCAATATCGCCAAACAGATCCCCGGCAAAGAAGAATTTTACGAAACATTGCGCTATTACCGCCGGATGATCGACGTCACCGGCGTGACGCTGAAGCTGAATCATTTTGTCACCGCAGACGATCTGCTCTCGTTTGATGAAGTGATCCTCGCCAGCGGGATCGAACCACGCACGCCGCCGATCGACGGCATCGATCATCCTAAGGTACTGACCTATCTTGATGTCTTACGTGATAAAACGCCGGTAGGTCAACGCGTGGCGATTATCGGCAGCGGCGGGATCGGCTTTGATACTGCCATGTATCTGAGCCAGCCCGGCGAGCCCACCAGCCAAAACATTGCAGAATTCTGCGTGGAATGGGGAATCGATACCAGCCTCCAGCAAGCAGGTGGTTTACGCCCGGAAGGGCCACAGTTATCCCGTAGCCCGCGCCAGATAGTCATGTTGCAGCGTAAAGCCAGTAAACCGGGACAAGGGTTAGGTAAAACCACGGGCTGGATCCATCGCGCCACCCTGCTGTCTCGTGGAGTGAAAATGATCCCGGCGGTGAGCTATCAGAAGATCGATGATGATGGACTGCACGTGTTGATCAACGGCGAGCCTCAGCTCCTGAACGTGGATCATGTGGTAATTTGTGCAGGTCAGGAACCTCGTCGTGGACTGGTCGATCCGCTGCATGCTGCCGGTAAAACAGTACATCTGATCGGCGGGTGTGATGTGGCGTTAGAACTGGATGCCCGACGCGCCATCGCGCAAGGCACTCGACTGGCGCTGGAAATTTAACGTTATGTCTTTACGTTGGCCGGATAAGGTAATTGCACACATCATTGCCTGATGGCGCTACGCTTATCAGGCCTACGAGGCAGTTCGTTGTAGGCCTGATAAGGTGTTAACCGCCATCCGGCATCAGCGATTAGCGGCGACGCCCTAATTTCACCGCTTTCAGCACCACAAATTTGTTGTTGGTGGCGATGGTTTCGCAGTTGCCGAAAATCTTCTTCAGCTTGTGGAAGTAGTCGAGGTGACGGTTTGCCACGATATACAGCTCGCCGTTAATCTTCAGGCAACGGCGGGCGTGGTGGAACATCTCCCACGCGATGTTATCGGTCAGCGCGTGCTTCTGATGGAACGGCGGATTACACAGCACAGCGTTATAGCGGAACGGTTCCACGCCAGACAGTGCGTTGTTGATCATAAACTCGCAGCGATCCAGCGCGTCTGGCATGTTGGTTTCCACGTTCAGGCGGCTGGACGCCACCGCCATCGGCGATTCATCCACAAACACCACGCTCGCTTGCGGGTTCTTCTCCAGCAACGTCAGACCCACTACGCCATTACCGCAACCGAGATCGACAATCTCACCTTCCAGATTGTCCGGCAGATGTTCGATAAAGAAACGTGCGCCAATATCCAGCCCGGTACGGGAGAAGACGTTAGCGTGATTGTGGATCGTCCAGTCGGTGCCTTCCAGCTTCCAGCTCAGCGTTTGTGAGGCGTCAGCCAGTTCAGGATTGCTGAACGTACAGTTGATCAGACGGGCTTTTTTCCATGCCAGCGTGGTGGTGGTTGGGCCCAGCACCTTTTCAAACAGCTCAAGCGTTGAGGTATGCACATCGCGCGCCTTCGCCCCGGCGATAATGCGCGTTTGCGGCGTGACGACCAGGCGTAACGCACGCAATTGCTGTTCCAGCAGCGCCATGGTTTTTGGCAGCTTAATCAGTACCACGCCCGGCGCCTGTGGGTAATCGACCGTGCTGTCGAGGAACTGGACGCTGGATTCGGCAATGTCGTTATGACGCAGGTTTTCACGCGTTGCCAGTTCGCTTAAATAAGAGTCGCCAATGCTGTACGGCGAATGTTCCGCCAGCGCACAGCCCAGCGCACCGAAGGTATCATTCAGGAGCAGCACCGGGCCGCAAATCTCGGTATCGTCCAGCTGTTGCAGCAGATATTCATCTGCAGCTTCCCACGCCAGCAGCGGGTTAACGTCATCCGTTTCCGGGAAACGTTTAAGTGACAGCGAACGGAAACCGTTGTCTATGTGGCTCATCGGCCCTCCTGAATGGTAAAATTTCGGCGTATCCCTGAAAAGGGTGCGTGAGTATACACTTTTTATACTTTATATGGGGCACAAATGAGTCAGTTGACCTATCTGCAGGGCTACCCGGAGAATTTACTTGATCAGGTTCGAACCTTGATCAGCGAGCAACGTCTGGGCGCGGTCCTGGAAAAGCGTTATCCGGGTACGCATGACTTCGCGACCGATAAGGCGCTCTGGCAATATACCCAGGATCTGAAAAGTCAGTTTCTGCGCAATGCCCCACCGCTCAATAAAGTGATGTATGACAGTAAGATCCACGTGTTGAAGAATGCGCTTGGACTGCATACTGCCGTCTCTCGCGTGCAGGGCGGCAAGCTGAAAGCAAAAGCGGAAATTCGCGTCGCCACCGTATTTCGCAACGCCCCGGAACCTTTTTTACGCATGATCGTGGTTCATGAACTGGCGCATCTGAAAGAAAAAGAACACGACAAAGCGTTTTACCAGCTGTGCTGCCATATGGAACCTCAGTATCACCAACTGGAGTTCGACACCCGCCTGTGGTTAACGCAACAATCGCTAAAGCAAACTGCGCAGTAGCGCACTGGCTTTGTCAGCAAGGCATGCTAAATTGGCGCAAGGATCCCTTTTCGCAGCCTGAAGGCCTTTATGATACGTTTCGCAGTGATTGGCACAAACTGGATCACCCGCCAGTTTGTGGATGCCGCCCATGAAACCGGCAAATATAAGTTAACCGCAGTCTATTCCCGCAGCCTTGAACAGGCGCAAAGCTTCGCTAACGATTATCTCGTCGAGCATTTGTTTACTTCGCTGGATGCAATGGCGCAGAGTGACGCTATTGATGCAGTGTATATCGCCAGCCCAAACTCTCTGCACTTCCCGCAGACCGAGCTGTTCTTACGCCATAAAAAGCACGTCATTTGTGAGAAACCTCTGGCATCAAACCTGGCAGAAGTCGATGCCGCTATCGCCTGCGCTCGGGAAAATCAGGTGGTGCTGTTTGAGGCGTTTAAAACCGCCTGCCTGCCCAATTTCCTGCTGCTGCAGCAATCTCTGCCCAAGGTAGGAAATGTCAGAAAGGCGTTTATCAATTACTGCCAGTACTCTTCACGCTACCAGCGTTATCTGAACGGTGAAAACCCGAATACCTTTAATCCAGCGTTCTCAAATGGCTCGATTATGGATATCGGCTTTTACTGCCTGGCTTCGGCGGTTGCGCTGTGGGGCGAACCGCAGAGCGTACAGGCCAGCGCCAGCCTGCTGGCAAGCGGTGTTGATGCCCACGGCGTTGTGGTGCTGAACTACGGTGATTTCAGCGTCACGTTACAGCATTCCAAAGTGAGCGACTCGGTGCTGGCCAGCGAGATTCAGGGCGAATCAGGGTCACTGGTTATTGAGAAAATCTCCGAATGCCAGAAAGTCTGTTTTGTTCCGCGTGGTGGAAAAACGCAGGATCTGACGGTGCCTCAGCACATCAATACTATGCTGTATGAGGCAGAGCGCTTTGCTCATCTGGTTGAATCCGGCGAAGTGGATCACCCGGCACTGGCTGTCAGTCGCATTACCGCTAAGCTGCAAACGGAAATTCGCCGCCAGACCGGCGTCGTTTTCCCAGCAGATAGCGCGAATACGTCGCTGATTGCGTAAAACTGTGTAAAACAAATGTTGCAGGCCATTGACTGAAAGCGTGGCCTGTAATACTTTGTTACCCGCAAAGGGGAGTAACTTCGTTGTCGGTTGATCGTCATTACGATGTGTGAAAAACCACATCCGGTCGCCGGGCGATAACAAAGGAATACGTCAACGTATTCCTTTGTTGTTGTAAGTGAGACCTTGCCGAATGGCAAGGTCTATGCATGAAAAGCAGCGGCTAACGTCATTCGGCGTTGGCCGTTTTTTTATGCATGGGGAAATATAATGAATACTGTCGGCACACCGTTGTTATGGGGTGGCTTCGCTGTTGTAGTGGTGATTATGCTGGCCATCGACCTGCTGTTGCAGGGTCGTCGCGGCGCGCATACGATGTCAATGAAGCAGGCGGCTGCCTGGTCAATCGTCTGGGTCACCTTGTCGTTACTGTTTAACGCCGTATTCTGGTGGTATCTGGCAGAAACCCAGGGGCGTGCGGTCGCAGACCCGCAGGCGTTGGCGTTCCTCACCGGCTATTTGATCGAGAAATCATTGGCGGTGGATAACGTCTTTGTCTGGCTGATGCTGTTTAGCTACTTCTCGGTGCCGCCAGCGTTGCAGCGTCGAGTGCTGGTGTATGGCGTGCTGGGGGCGATTGTTCTGCGTACTATCATGATCTTCGCGGGCAGTTGGCTAATCACCCAGTTCGAATGGCTGCTGTACGTGTTCGGCGCGTTCCTGCTGTTTACCGGCGTGAAGATGGCGCTGGCAAAAGAAGATGCTTCCGGCATTGGCGACAGGCCGTTAGTGCGCTGGCTGCGCGGTCATCTGCGTATGACCGACACCATCGAGAACGAGCATTTCTTCGTGCGTAAAAACGGTCTGCTGTTCGTTACGCCGCTGATGCTGGTGCTGATTCTGGTTGAGTTGAGCGATGTTATCTTTGCCGTCGACAGCATTCCGGCAATCTTTGCCGTGACCACCGACCCGTTCATCGTGCTGACCTCTAACCTGTTTGCCATCCTTGGTCTGCGTGCGATGTACTTCCTGCTGGCCGGCGTGGCGGAGCGTTTCTCGATGCTGAAGTACGGCCTGTCGATCATTCTGGTGTTTATCGGCATCAAGATGCTGATCGTCGACTTCTACCATATCCCTATCGCTATCTCGTTAGGCGTGGTGTTCGGGATCCTGTTTGTAACGCTGATTGTGAATGCGTGGGTCAACCACCAGCACGATAAAAAGCAGCAAACGCAGTAACACTCATCCACTAGCTGCGTCGGGCTTTTTGTTTAACATGTCATCACAATGTTAATTTAAAGTTATAAAATATGATCTCAGCGTAAAATCCAGGATATTTCGCTTCCCGAAGCGTGTTCTTTCCTTATACTCAGCCATGCAAACATTTGCCTCACTCTGAAAGATGCGTCTATAGAACGCACAAGGGTCAGGCGACAACACAATAAAAGGATTACGAAATGACTACGCAACGTTCGTCGGGGCTGATCTCGCGTTTGGCGCAAGGGAGCCTTGTTAAGCAAATTTTGATAGGTTTAGTACTGGGGATTGCGCTGGCACTGATCTCAAAACCGGCTGCAGAAGCCGCTGGTTTGCTGGGCACCCTGTTCGTCGGCGCATTAAAAGCCGTCGCTCCCATCCTGGTTCTGATGCTGGTAATGGCCTCTATTGCGAACCATCAGCATGGGCAAAAAACCAATATCCGTCCGATTCTGTTCCTCTACCTGCTCGGTACCTTCTCCGCGGCATTAGCGGCAGTGGTGTTCAGCTTTGCCTTCCCCTCGACGCTGCATCTTGCCAGCAGCGCTAACGATATTGTGCCACCATCGGGCATTGTCGAAGTGATGCGCGGGCTGTTGATGAGTATGGTGTCGAACCCGATTGATGCCCTGCTTAACGCGAACTATATCGGCATTCTGGTATGGGCCGTCGGCCTGGGCTTTGCCCTGCGCCACGGGAATGAAACGACTAAGAATCTGGTCAACGATATGTCCAACGCCGTCACCTTTATGGTGAAACTGGTGATTCGTTTCGCCCCTATCGGTATTTTCGGCCTGGTCTCCTCCACGCTTGCTACCACGGGTTTTGCTACATTGTGGGGCTATGCGCAGCTGTTGGCAGTGCTGGTAGGTTGTATGCTGCTGGTGGCGTTCGTGGTCAACCCGCTGCTGGTGTTCTGGAAAATTCGTCGCAACCCCTATCCGCTGGTGCTGGCTTGCCTGCGTGAAAGCGGCGTGTATGCCTTCTTTACCCGCAGCTCTGCCGCCAACATTCCGGTGAATATGGCGCTGTGTGAGAAGCTGAATCTGGACCGCGATACCTACTCGGTTTCTATCCCACTGGGTGCAACCATCAACATGGCTGGCGCGGCGATCACCATTACCGTGCTGACGCTGGCAGCGGTGAATACACTGGGGATCCCGGTTGATTTACCGACTGCGCTGCTGTTGAGCGTCGTGGCATCGCTTTGTGCCTGTGGCGCATCTGGCGTGGCGGGTGGCTCTCTGCTGCTGATCCCACTGGCGTGTAATATGTTCGGTATCCCGAATGATATCGCCATGCAGGTAGTTGCCGTCGGCTTTATTATCGGCGTGTTGCAGGACTCCTGTGAAACCGCACTGAACTCCTCAACCGACGTATTGTTTACCGCTGCAGCCTGCCAGGCTGAAGACGAACGTCTGGCAAACAACGCCCTGCGCGGCTAATCACTTTTCCCCTCCGTCATGGTGCGGAGGGGTTTTCTTTCTGTACGCTTTTTTCAATTTTGAAGGGATCTATCCCCCGTTTTTGCATGCGTCTGAAACGAATAATATTCAGGCCGTTCATCACCAGAAAACTGCCTTCAATCATCGTGCCGCCAATCGATCCCAACCAGAAATTATGCACCACCCAGCAGGCGGTCGCGCACCACATCACACAGCGGACGGTTAATCCTTTACAGCGAAACAGCGCCCAGGTGCTGGCCAGCGTGCCAATAATGGGGAGTAACTCCATCGCATGCTGTAGTTTCGCCAACCCAAGAACCAGCGTGAGAACGATAAAAACGATCATCACCCACAGTTTGCGGGTGCGCATCGAGACCAGGGTTCGGATGGTGTTTAGCTCCGCACTCATCCCCGCGGGCCAGGCCCCCATCAAAAAGAAGTGTACCCCGATAGTGGCACTATAGACGGCAAGCTGCAGCCGGAAGCGGCGCTCATCGCGGTTGAAAAAGGTGGTAATCCCGATCAGAAAGGCGATGACACCTACGCCCTGGGCCAGCCAATACGCGGTCATGAAAAATCCTTGTGAGGAAATGCAAAAACAAACGGCGTTCCATATTATGAAACACCGTTTTTAGATTCCACCATAAACAATCTTACCCAAAAGATTTTGTGCCACAGCAAGGCGGCAAGTTCGCACATCCCCGGGAGCTTACATGAGTAAGTGACCGGGGTGGGCGAACGCAGCCAACACGGCTGTGGTGCAAAAAATGAAGGGTAATTACAACGTTACGCCACTTTTGAAAATAGCCAGCTCACGGAAGTCATTACGTTCGTTACAGGTCGGTTTACCATTAGCAAACTCGACGATGGTATCGACAAACTCATTCAGCAGTTGAGGCATGGCTTTACCGTGGATCAGCTGTCCCGCATCAAAATCGATCCAGTGCTTTTTCTTCGCTGCCAGCTCGCTGTTCGTGGCGATTTTCACCGTCGGTACAAATCCGCCGTAAGGCGTGCCGCGACCGGTACTGAATAGCACCATATGGCAGCCAGCACCCGCCAGCGCGCTGGTGGCAACGGCGTCGTTCCCCGGTGCGCTTAACAGATTCAGACCGTGCGTTTTTAGCCGTTCGCCGTAACGCAATACATCGACAACCTGGCTGGAACCCGCTTTCTGCGTGCAGCCCAGTGATTTATCTTCCAGCGTGGTGATGCCCCCCGCCTTGTTACCCGGTGACGGGTTCTCATAAATCGGCTGGTCGTGGGCAATGAAGTACTGCTTGAAGTCATTGACCATCGTCACCAGCTTGCCAAACGTCTCTTCGTCACGGCAATGGCTCATCAGCAGTTGCTCAGCGCCAAACATTTCCGGAACTTCGGTCAGCACGGTGGTGCCACCGTTGGCAATCACATAGTCGGAGAAACGTCCCAGCATCGGGTTAGCCGTGATGCCGGACAGGCCATCAGACCCGCCGCATTCCAGACCAAACTTCAGCTCGCCCAGTTTACCTGGCTCACGCTTATCGTGGCGCATCACGTTGTACAACTGATGGAGATGTTCGATCCCCGCCTCCACTTCGTCTTCCTGATGTTGGCAGACCATGAAGTGCACGCGTTCAGGATCGAACTCGCCCAACGTTTCGCGGAAGGCATCCACCTGGTTGTTTTCACAACCAAGCCCCACCACCAGCACCGCCCCCGCGTTCGGGTGACGCACCATGTTTTGCAGCATGGTGCGGGTGTTGATGTGATCGTCACCCAGCTGCGAGCAGCCGTAGGTGTGGCTGAAAAGATGAACGCCATCGATGCCTTCAGCATCGTTGGTCTCTTTCAGGAAGCGGGTCTGCATCTGTCGCGCCATGGCATTGACGCAGCCGACCGTCGGCAGGATCCACAGTTCGTTACGCACCCCGACATCGCCGTTGGCACGACGGTAGATCTGCACATCGCGATCTGCCGGTTGTACCTCAGGTTCCTGAAAGTCGGGTTGATAGCTATATTCATCCAGATCGCTCAGATTGGTGCGCGTATTGTGAGCATGGATATGTTCACCCGCCGCAATATCCGCCAGGGCATGGCCAATCGGCAGGCCATATTTAATGACGTTCTCACCCTGAGCAATATCGCTCAAGGCAAATTTGTGTCCACGTACAACGTCCTGTCGTAGCGTTACGGTATGGCTATCTACACTAACCTGCGTGCCTTGCGCCAGATCGGCCAGCGCAACCGCAACGTTATCCAGCGTATGGATCTTGATGTATTGCATATCAACCCGGACCTTAGTTCAGTTCAATGGCAAAATAATCGCGCGCATTGTTGAAGCAGATATTTCTCACCATTTCACCCAGCAGCTGGATATCTGCCGGGGCTTCACCCGCGGCAACCCAGCGGCCAATCATCTGGCACAGAATGCGGCGGAAATATTCATGGCGCGTATATGACAGGAAGCTACGGCTGTCGGTCAGCATGCCGACAAAACGGCTCAGCAGACCGAGCTGCGCCAACTGCGTCATTTGGCGTTCCATTCCGTCTTTCTGATCGTTGAACCACCAGCCGGACCCGAACTGCATTTTTCCCGGCATACCTTCGCCCTGGAAGTTGCCGATCATGGTGCCCAGCACTTCGTTGTCGCGCGGGTTCAGGCAGTACAGGATAGTTTTTGGCAGCAGGTTTTCTTCGTTCTGCTTGCTCAGCAGTTTGGAAAGTTCTTCCGCAACCGGACGATCGTTGATCGAGTCAAAGCCCACGTCCGGCCCCAACAGTTTGAACTGACGCAGGTTGTTATTACGCAGTGCGCCAATATGGTACTGCTGGACCCAACCACGACGGGCATATTCCGCACCAAGGAACACCAGCACGGCCGTTTTAAACTGCGCCACTTCATGCTCGCTCAGCGTTTCACCGGCCAGACGACGCGTCAGGATGTTGTCGAGTTCAGATTCATTAGATTCAGCAAACAGCACCACATCCAGCGCATGGTCAGACACTTTACAGCCGTGTGCAGCGAAGTGATCCAGGCGTTTGGTCAACGCGGTTTGCAGATCGGTGAAGCGACGGATATCGGTGTCGGACACCTCACCCAGCTTCGTCATGTAGTCGTTAAAGGTTGCCTGCTCAATATTGAAGGCTTTATCCGGGCGCCAGCTCGGCAGCACTTTGACGGCAAAGGTGCTGTCCTTGGCGACCGAGGCGTGATGTTCCAGTGAATCAATCGGATCGTCAGTGGTACCGACCATTTTCACGTTCATCTGCTGCATGATGCCGCGCGCGGAAAATTGTTCCTGCGCCAGCAGTTCGTTGCACTGATTCCAGATTTCATCCGCCGTCGCAGGCGACAGCAGCTTACCTGTAATACCAAACGGGCGACGCAATTCAAGATGCGTCCAGTGGTAAAGCGGGTTGCCAATAGTGTGCGGAACCGTCGCGGCCCAGGCGTCAAACTTCTCACGATCGGACGCATCGCCGGTACACAGGCGCTCAGCAACACCGTTAGTACGCATAGCGCGCCATTTGTAGTGATCGCCTTTCAGCCAGATGTCATACAGGTTGTTAAAACGGTAGTTGTCCGCGATTTGCTGCGGCGGCAGATGGCAGTGGTAATCGAAGATTGGCTGATCTTTGGCGTAATCATGATACAGACGGCGGGCAAATTCGGTATCCAGCAGAAAATCTTCAGTCATAAACGGGGTCATTATCGTCTTCCTCTCAGCGAGTGCGTCAGATTGCTTATGTTTTGATGCTGACAAAGTTATCACACCAATTTCCACAGGCTGAAGATATTTTCGTGAGTTAGATCAACAAATGGCGACAAAAAAATTACTCTCAAAGAGGTAAATCTTACGCCAACCCGCGCCAGTTCTGGCTTTGCTGAATCGAAATAATGACCACACGAAGATTCACACTTTTGTGATGGCACTCACCTTTTAAAGATGTATGACAAGTTATCTTTTTGCCGTCGCAATACATAAGCCGACGGAATGCAAATTACCGATGGTCCACCATCGGATTGACCGGTACGGAAACCGAATTAGCACGATTCTTGAAATGGCAAAGTTCGGGGAGTCCCGGTTTTTTTCGGTCACCCCTTTCGTAAAAAGAACATCCTCCGCCCTACACAGGAAGATGACCGCTCGTTCGCGGAAATAACAAAACGATGAGGTTTTACATGCGTAAAATTAAAGGGTTACGTTGGTATATGATCGCACTGGTGACGCTTGGCACCGTGCTGGGTTACCTGACGCGTAACACTGTGGCGGCAGCTGCGCCAACGCTGATGGAAGAGTTACACATCTCCACTCAACAGTATTCCTATATCATCGCAGCATACTCTGCTGCTTACACCGTTATGCAACCCGTTGCTGGCTACGTTCTGGACGTGCTGGGAACAAAAATAGGTTACGCGATGTTCGCCGTTCTGTGGGCCGTCTTCTGTGGCGCGACTGCACTGGCTGGAAGCTGGGGTGGACTGGCGCTGGCGCGAGGCGCGGTCGGTGCAGCTGAAGCGGCGATGATCCCAGCGGGCCTGAAAGCCAGCTCGGAGTGGTTCCCGGCCAAAGAGCGCTCCATTGCCGTCGGTTACTTTAACGTCGGTTCCTCTATTGGCGCGATGATTGCACCGCCGCTGGTAGTCTGGGCCATCGTGATGCACAGCTGGCAGATGGCGTTCATTATCTCTGGTGTCCTGAGCTTCATCTGGGCCATGTGCTGGCTTGTGTTTTACAAACACCCACGCGATCAGAAAAAACTGTCCGACGAAGAACGTGATTACATTCTCAACGGCCAGGAATCACAGCATAAAAACGGCACGGCGAAGAAAATGTCCGTCGCGCAGATCCTGCGTAACCGCCAGTTCTGGGGCATTGCACTGCCGCGTTTCCTGGCAGAGCCGGCCTGGGGTACCTTTAACGCCTGGATCCCGCTGTTCATGTTTAAAGTTTACGGCTTTAACCTGAAAGAAATTGCCATGTTCGCCTGGATGCCCATGCTGTTTGCTGACCTCGGCTGTATCGTTGGTGGGTATCTGCCGCCGCTGTTCCAGCGCTGGTTCGGCGTCAACCTGATTGTGTCACGTAAAATGGTCGTCACCATGGGCGCATTCCTGATGATTGGCCCGGGCATGATTGGTCTGTTTACCAGCCCGTATATTGCCATCGCGCTGCTGTGCGTCGGGGGCTTTGCTCACCAGGCCCTGTCCGGTGCGCTGATCACCCTCTCTTCTGACGTCTTTGGTCGTAATGAAGTGGCTACAGCGAACGGTCTGACCGGGATGTCTGCCTGGCTGGCAAGCACCCTGTTTGCGCTGGTCGTGGGCGCCCTGGCTGACACCATCGGCTTTAGCCCACTGTTTGCGGTACTGGCAGTATTCGACCTGCTCGGTGCGTTAGTCATCTGGACGGTGCTGCAAAACAAACCGGCCAGCGAGCTCGACTCGGGACCGCAAACCGGCGATCCCGCACCACAAAGTTGACCTGACTCAATCACCAACGAAATACGTTCAAAGCCGCCAGCGTTCTGGCGGCTTTTTTATCGTCACAAGTGGAGCCAAATTCGCAAAAGTGGTATAACAAATAGAGTCTGCCGTATCATGCCTGGAGCGCATATGGAAATCACCGAACCACGACGTTTGTACCAACAACTTGCTGCCGATCTGAAGGCGCGCATTGAGCAGGGTGTTTACCTGGTGGGTGAAAAACTTCCCGCCGAGCGCTTTATCGCCGATGAAAAGAACGTCAGCCGTACCGTGGTCCGTGAAGCCATTATCATGCTCGAGGTTGAGGGCTACGTTGAGGTGCGTAAAGGATCTGGGATCCACGTCATCTCTAACCAGCCAAAACACTACGTCGCGCCAGATGCCAATCTTGAGTTTGCCAGCTACGGTCCATTTGAACTGCTGCAGGCACGCCAGCTTATAGAGAGCAATATTGCCGAGTTTGCCGCCACCCAGGTGACTAAACAGGACATCATGAAACTGATGGAAATCCAGGAGAAGTCGCGCAACGAAAAAAGCTTCCGTGACTCCGAGTGGGATCTCCAGTTCCATGTGCAAGTGGCGCTGGCAACGCAAAATACCGCACTGGCGGCGATTGTTGAAAAAATGTGGACTCAGCGTGTTCACAACCCGTACTGGAAGAAATTGCACGATCACATCGACCTGCGCACGGTAGATAACTGGTGCGATGACCATGACCAGATCCTACGGGCATTAATCCGTAAAGATCCCCATGCTGCCAAACTGGCGATGTGGCAGCACCTTGAGAACACCAAACAGATGCTGTTTAACGAAACCAGCGATGATTTTGAGTTCAACGCCGACCGTTATCTTTTTACCGATAATCCGGTGGTTCATCTGGATACGGCCGCTAACGGGGCAAAATAAGCGTTCTCATATTTACAGGCGCGCCAGGGCGCCTGTTTCTGACGCTCGGTAAGCATTAGGTATAAAGTGTCAGCCTGTGTAAATCCTCTCGCCACCCTCCTTTGCGATAAGCAAAATCACGGTTCAGCGACCGTAATTTCTATAACGGACTACGTTGACCTTTGTTACAATTACATGCGTTTTGAATTTTTGTGTATCAGTGCTTGCTTACTTTGCAACTTAACAGGGAACAGTTCAGGCCGTGAATTTGTGTCAGACCGCGATACATGCAAAAAAAGATCAATAATATTGCGGCGTTACAAACTCCAGAAAACCGGCATGACGACAACCGATTTCTCCAGGAATACTGAATGGAACTACTGACTCAATTACTGAATGCCTTGTGGGCTCAGGATTTTGAAACTCTGGCCAATCCGTCGATGATTGGCATGCTGTATTTTGTCCTGTTTACCATTTTGTTTCTGGAAAACGGGCTGCTTCCTGCGGCCTTTTTACCTGGTGACAGCTTACTGGTGCTGGTCGGCGTGCTTATTGCTAAAGGCGCAATGGGCTTTCCACAAACGGTGCTGCTCCTCACCACCGCGGCCAGCCTCGGCTGTTGGGTCAGCTACATCCAGGGACGATGGCTGGGGAATACCCGCATCGTGCAAAACTGGCTTTCTCATCTTCCCGCGCATTATCATCAGCGCGCGCACCATCTGTTCCATAAACATGGCCTGTCTGCGTTGCTGGTCGGGCGATTCATTGCCTTCGTCAGAACGCTGCTGCCGACCATTGCAGGACTCTCCGGCCTGAACAATGCGCGCTTTCAGTTCTTCAACTGGATGAGCGGACTGCTGTGGGTCTTGATCCTGACGTCACTCGGTTATCTGCTGGGCAAAACGCCGGTGTTCCTCAAGTACGAAGATCAGTTAATGTCGTGCCTGATGCTGCTTCCCGTTGTTTTACTGGTGTTTGGCCTCGCCGGTTCACTGGTTGTTTTATGGAAAAAGAAATACGGGAACCGGGGATAAATTATGCTGCTACCACGCATAACGCTCCGACGATTGGCCTGGACAACCACCTTTATCCTGTTTTTAGGCGCGCTTATCCTGACCTGGTCTGCCATTCGTCAGCAGGAGTCGACGCTAGCCATTCGCGCCGTTAACCAGGGCGCCAGCATGCCAGATGGTTTTTCTATCTGGCATCATCTGGATGCCAACGGCATTCGCTTTAAAAGCATTACCCCGCAAAATGATGCGCTGCTGATCACCTTTGATTCCAGCGCGCAAAGCGCAGCCGCGAAGGTCGTTCTCGACAGAACGTTGCCGCATGGCTTCGTCATCGCCCAACAGGATGATGATAATCAGGCGGTGCAGTGGTTATCACGTTTGCGTGATAACCCACACCGTTTTGGTTAACTTCCAGGAATCTGAATTATTTCACCCACTTTGGTGATTTTGCCGTTTAGTGCCTATGATTAATAAGCTGGGTTTATGGCCCACGCTTTTTTATCTGGAGCAACGACCCTCGCGTTACCGGGTCGAATCACAATGGAAGGTTCAAGTATGAAATACCGCATCGCTTTGGCTGTTACCCTTTTCGCTCTCAGTGCCAGCAGCTACGCCAACACCCTCTGTCAGGAAAAAGAACACGATATTCAGCGGGAGATTAGCTATGCCGAAAAGCACAACAATCAGAGTCGTATCAACGGCCTGAACAAGGCCCTGAGCGAAGTCCGGGCCAATTGTTCTGACAGCAAGCTACGTGCCGAGCATCAGAAAAAAATTGAAGAACAGAAAGATGAGATCGCCGAGCGTAAACGTGATCTCGCCGAGGCGAAACAAAAAGGCGATACAGATAAAATCACCAAACGCGAGCGCAAGCTTGCCGAAGCTCAGACTGAACTGAAAGAACTCGAGTCACGCGATTACTAAGTACGGTAACGACCCACTCACCTGGAGAAAACTATGTCAAAAGATAATGCTACGGAACACCTGCGCGCTGAGCTGAAATCCCTTGCGGATACGCTTGAAGAGGTACTGAGCTCCTCTGGCGATAAGTCGAAAGAAGAGTTGAGTAAAATTCGCAGTAAAGCAGAACGCGCGCTGAAAGAGAGCCGCAATCGCTTGGGTGAAACCAGCGATGTGATTGCTAAGCAAACTCGCGAAGCCGCGGCAAAAGCCGACAACTACGTACGCGAAAATCCATGGACAGGCGTTGGTATTGGCGCTGCGGTCGGCGTGGTGCTTGGCGTACTGCTGTCGCGCCGCTAACAATGGCGGACTCCGATCACGCACAAGGTCCAGGCAAAAACGTACTGGGTATCGGACAACGGATCATCACGATCCTCGTCGAGATAGTTGAGACCCGGTTACGTCTGGCCGTTGTTGAACTGGAAGAGGAAAAAGCCAACCTCTTTCAGCTACTGCTGATGCTGGGGCTAACTATGCTGTTCGCAGCATTTGGCCTGATGAGCCTGATGGTGCTTATCATCTGGGCCATTGACCCTCAGTACCGTCTCAACGCGATGATAGCCACCACCGTTGTGCTGTTGCTTCTGGCGCTCATTGGCGGGATATGGACGCTACGTAAAGCCCGTAAGTCAACGCTGTTACGTCATACCCGCCATGAACTTGCTAACGACAGGCAGGCCCTGGAGGATGATGCATAATGAGCAGTAAAGTCGAACGCGAAAAACGTAAGGCGCTGCTGCTTAGTCAGATCCAGCAGCAACGGCTGGATCTGACCGCCACCCGCCGCGACTGGCTGGAGGTCACTGCTGCATACGATCGCGGCTGGAACACGCTGTTGAACCTGCGCTCGTGGATACTGGTTGGCAGCAGCATCATAGCCGTTCGTACTATTCGCCACCCAAATATGCTCGTACGCTGGGCCAAACGCGGCTTTAGCGTCTGGAGCGCCTGGCGACTGGTCAAAGCGACCATCAGACAGCAGCAACTGCGCGGTTAATCTCTTCTGTTCTCCCCACGTAGGCCTGATGGCAAGGCCTACTTCATTCTATCACCCCCCTTCACTCAAAATTTTTGAAAAATACTGACAGTTTTCCTTGCTAACAATTGTCATTCGTCACGTTTATGATTCTCTCCATCGACAGCAATAACGCCCCATACAGCGTTAATGCAACAAAAAACAAAATCAGCCGCCTGAGTGGTTTCCTGGAGAGTACGATGAAAAAATTAGAAGATGTTGGTGTACTGGTAGCGCGCATTCTGATGCCAATCCTGTTTATTTCTGCAGGCTGGGGAAAAATCAGCGGATATGCGGGTACCCAACAATATATGGAAGCCATGGGCGTTCCGGGGTTCATGTTACCGCTGGTTATTCTGCTTGAGTTCGGCGGCGGCCTGGCCATTCTGTTCGGCTTCCTGACCCGTACTACCGCGCTGTTTACCGCAGGCTTCACGGTGCTGACCGCGTTCATCTTCCACAGCAACTTTGCGGAAGGGATGAACTCGCTGATGTTCATGAAAAACTTAACCATCGCAGGCGGTTTCCTGCTGCTGGCTATCACCGGTCCAGGCGCATTCAGCATTGACCGCGTACTGAATAAAAAGTGGTAAGCAAGCTATACTAAACGCATCAAAAAGCGAGGAGACATCTCCTCGCTTTTGCTATCTGAGGAGGCAAAACCATGGGACAACTTATTGACGGCGTCTGGCATGACACCTGGTATGACACAAAATCTACCGGGGGAAAATTTCAACGTTCTGCATCGGCTTTCCGTAACTGGCTCACCGCGGATGGCGAACCTGGCCCGACCGGCACTGGCGGTTTTGCCGCCGAAAAAGACCGTTACCACCTGTACGTTTCCCTCGCCTGTCCGTGGGCGCATCGCACGCTGATTCTACGCACGCTCAAAGGTCTGGAGCCATTTATCTCCGTTTCCGTTGTGCATCCGCTGATGCTAGAGAACGGCTGGACGTTTGATGATAATTTCCCGGCCGCCACGGGAGATACGCTCTACCAGCACGAGTTTCTCTATCAGCTCTATTTGCACGCCGACCCGCAGTACAGCGGCCGCGTCACCGTACCGGTGCTGTGGGATAAAAAGAATCACACCATCGTCAGTAATGAATCGGCGGAGATCATCCGCATGTTTAACACGGCGTTTGATGCACTGGGCGCCAAAGCCGGTGATTACTACCCGCCTGCCCTGCAAAGTAAAATTGACGAGCTGAACAGCTGGATTTATGACAACGTCAATAATGGCGTCTATAAAGCCGGTTTTGCCACCAGTCAGGAGGCATATGATGAGGCGGTTGATAAAGTGTTTCACTCACTGGCGCGACTGGAGCAGATTCTGGGTCAGCATCGCTATCTGACCGGTGACCAGTTGACCGAGGCAGATATTCGCCTGTGGACCACGCTGGTACGCTTTGATCCGGTGTATGTTACCCACTTCAAGTGCGATAAGCACCGCATCAGTGACTACCTGAATCTGTACGGTTTCCTGCGCGATATTTACCAGATGCCGGGCATTGCGGAGACCGTCAATTTTGACCATATCCGTCATCACTACTTCCGTAGCCACAAAACCATCAATCCGACCGGTATTATTTCAATCGGGCCATGGCAGGATCTCAGCGAGCCACATGGACGAGACAGCCGTTTCGCATGATTTACACGGGTCCCTTTGGGCAATGCCGTTCAGTTAACGCTTCAGTTTCAGAAAGTATAAACCTGTATTGACGGAAGTAATGAACATGCTACCTCAGAGAAAGGGTTCCGTTCACCTCATGTTAATCATTTCTCTGAAGCACTGATTACGGTGAACGTGTAAAGGGCGTTCTTCGCCACGCCCTTTACAATCCCGGCTCCCGGCACGGAAAATTGTTGCTTCGCAATCCCCTACGCTTATTCCTCCAGGCTACCGGGCCGGGCGCGAGGTAGCATCAGAGAAAGGGTTCCGTTCACCTCATGTTAATCATTTCTCTGAAGCACTGATTACGGTGAACGTGTAAAGGGCGTTCTTCGCCACGCCCTTTACAATCCCGGCTCCCGGCACGGAAAATTGTTGCTTCGCAATCCCCTACGCTTATTCCTCCAGGCTACCGGGCCGGGCGCGAGGTAGCATCCCTGCAAAACGCGCCCTGAACCCGCATCCTTGCGGGTTCTCCCGGCCTTACGGAAACACGTCGGCAATTTTCAGCCGGACCAGCCCACACCTGACCACTTGCGCTTTAATCATCCATGCTGGCTCACCCGGCCTTACGGAAACACGTCGGCAATTTTCAGCCGGACCAGCCCACAACTGACCACCTGCGCTTTTACTTGAATATCTCTGAACAGCAAAACGGATATAGCTGAAAGCCAGAGCGCTGAAGCGACACCCTGGTCCGGCTGAAAATCGATGAGGTGTTGACGGCTGACCGGGTCTGCCCGCAGGGATGCGGGCAGAGGGGACGGCCTGCATGGATGCAGGCTCGGCCCCGACCCGACAGGCAGACGGAATAAGACGAATAACTCGCGCAGCGACGATTTTCCCGCCGGGAGCCTGGGTTGCAAGGGAGGCGGCGGTGAGCCTCCCTTGCACGTTCACGGGTATCTGCACTTCAGAGAAATAATACCGCTAAAGTGAACGGAACCCTGAGCCGGAATCACATGTTCTCCAT
>NZ_SZWP01000068.1:0-88729 GCF_005280825.1 Citrobacter sp. wls829 | reverse complement strand
ATCAGGAACTTGTTCGCACCTTCCTTAGAAGTATACAGATAAATCATCTTCCATGAAAATACAAATAAATACAAGAACATAACCAAAATTTATCATTCCCAATTTAAACCATCGATCACATAGCAAATGCTTTGCAGTGGGAATGTATGTAAATAGCGTTTAGTAATCCCGCCACTTTTCTCGTGACCAACCGTTTGTTGTAGATGCAGAATGTTCTTTACCCATCCAGCCATCGCAGTAGAGCAAACAGAATGACGAATACTGTGCAAAAGCCGTCTTTGCCCGTAATCATCGAGATACGCAATACCAAGCTGATCACGGAGATCTGAAAACATTTTTCCTATCTTCGTCATGTTCGTTCCTGCAACTTCTGAGAAAATCCGCTCCTTCCATTGGCGATCAACGTAGTCCATAAATCCCCATTCGATCAATTTCGAGTGGATCACTACTTGTCTGGTAGCATTTTCAGTTTTCCCCTGCCCTCCCTCTGCAATAAGGAAGTAATGCCGTTGGCTGTCTTCATCGAATTTTATCTGTGACTTCTCCAGTTTGGCAATCTCGCCTCTTCTGGCTCCGGTGTATGCCAGCAGCAATGTGATCCACTTTTGCCAGTTGTCAGGCTGTTTTAGCGCCCACCCCACAAACTTTTTCATCTCTGCTGTGCTGTAAGCACCGAACCTCGCTTTTGAAGGTGCTGCCACTACTCCATCAGTTGGGGACTTCTGCAAAACGTCTTTGCTTTCAGTGAGAAAAGTTTTAAACAAGGATTTGTAGATTTTGAGGTGCTTATGAATAGCTTCAACACCCACGAGATCATCCGGTGGCACATCATCACATTCTATCAGTTGCTGGATGGTCATTGATCGATAAGGCTGTACAACGCGCTTAGGGAGGTTCTCAACAACTTCCATCACCTGCTTAATGTCCTGCTTTGTGATCATCGTTACATCAGTTTCGCCTCCCAAGACAGTTAGCAACACTTCCATGTAACGCTCATTTGCCATTGAGATCGATTTCGTCCAGTTGCGCCCTTTTTCATCTTTGTACATCGCCCATGTATCCGAAAGGGTTAGCACCCTTTCCGATACAACTTGTGCCACTGGCTCAACGATTTCAGTAGGTACAACAATCGGCTGACTGAGTAACTGCGGAACTTTCACTGTCTTACGTTCTGACACAATCAGGTTTGATACAAAAGCATCAAACATCGGGATCGGTGTAGCTAATGATTTAACAAAAGGAATGTGCGGAATAACACCAACCATCAAAGCAGATGCTTCACGATAACTATCAGTGAGAAGGGATTTTTTATACATCCTGCCATTTGAAAGCCGGATTTGCAGATAGTAATTGCCGTTTCGTTGAAACGTGTATGGAAGAGTTCTGTACCTCATGATTAACCCCTTTTTGTACCTCAAGTGCATTCAGCACGGACAAAAAGAGATGCAATCTCATGATAAGTAGGCCAAATTTTGGCCCCCTACGCTGGCATTATCCAGAACAGGTGCAAGGAGTTTCAATCAATTTCACAATTCATGCGCTCAATTTTCCCGATGAATAAGAGACACGTTATAAAGCGACAATAGAGGAAATCGATATTCTCTCATACGATCTTTTTTATTTTGTATCGGCTTTTGAGATTTGTAATCGATAACGTGATTTATTAATAAAATGAAGGAGAAAAAATTTAATTCTCGTTTTTTATGATTGTGTTTTAAATAACTCAGCTAATAAGTTTTTCAAATAATTAAAGAACGGGTTAAAAAGTATTTGTTAGCTCATTTTGAAGCATCCTTTTATAACGATACTCATTCTTCTGATCGGACAGTTAAATCGTTATTTTGCTATTTAATGAGGCGGGCCCCCTCTTTTAAAGGTAACTTATCTACATGTAAACATTAAATAAAAAATACACACCCTAAAGCCATAGCCCCGGATGCTTTTTTGTGATCTCTGTTGTCATCTAAACCCTTGACCTATCAGATAGTTATTTCACTTCACTAAAAAATATTATGATTTAAAGATTAATCTGTATTGATTTATACCGATAACCACGGTTAGGCTTTATATCAATCAAACACATTGATGTTTCATATGGATAAAAAGGTTTTTGTCTATACCTCTTAAGGTTAACAATAACATGACAAAAGGAGTGATTGTTTCCGCAATCGTTTCTTTATGCCTTGTCGCTCCAGGTGTATTTATCAGGTGATGTATAACATCGTCATTTCAAAAATGGCGGGTTAGTGTAATAATAATTAATTATAGGCTTGGAAATGAAGTATAATAAATTAATGATGATAGCTATCGTAGCAGGCGCTTTTTCACTTTCCGGTTGTAATCTGGAAAAACAATATCTTGATGATTGTGAAGCTAACGGCATTGATCGTACCGCGTGCTTTGAGCAATATCATGCTGATAATCGCGCCAACGCCGATCGTTACCAGACTTATACGGAAAATAGCCGTAAACTGGATGCAAAAAAACATTCTCATCATAACTAAGGTTTATCATGAAAACTAAATTAGCCCTGATTGCACTTGTATGCTCTTTCGCCGTTATGCCTGCCCATGCAATTAATGCACACTATCGCGATCAATTAGAGAGTTCTGGTTGCACACAAGTTAGTGATGGTGATGGGACTTGTGATATTCACAAAACCAAAGCGCAAAATGCGAAGGCTAAATCAGGCTCTAACGCATTTACTGCTGATGCCGATCACGTACTAAATCAACCAATTTCTACCAGTGCTGAATATCTCCTTGCTAAAGGATGGAAACCTAATAACGGTTTATGGAAGAAACAAGGTTATGTACTCTCTCTTAAAGTTGAAGCCGATACAGTCGTAAAAGCCCAACTTTCCAAGGGGTAAACAATCATAAGGCGACTTCGGTCGCCTTTATTGATTGAAGATAGTAAAGATGCTGACATCTTGCGATGTCGTCCTGTGACTGCATCACAACAAACTGATGTAAATTGCAGAGCAGCAGCGGTATTGCTAAATTGCGGTTCAACGTTGCCGCCTGCTCGTACTTCATTTACACTTTTTACGAAATAACTGGAGTTCTCACAAAATAGTGCTTGTCAGATATCCTGTAAGCCCGGAATGATACACGACCGTTGTTGACGACCCGAATGAGTAGAGAGGATGGGTATGAAGAATAAAATGTTGCTGGGTGCACTGCTGCTCGTAACCAGCACCGTCTGGGCAGCGCCTGCCGCCATCGCAGCCCCTAAAGGCATCGATAAATATGAGCTGAGCGGCTTTATTGCTGACTTTACCCATTTCAAACCCGGTGACAAGGTTCCGCCCCTGTATCTCACCGAAGAATACACCATTAAGCAGTGGAACCTGCGCAACCTACCCGCACCGACGGCAGGCACCCACTGGACCTACATGGGTGGCGCGTATGTGCTGGTCAATGATGCCGATGGCAAGATCATCAAAGCCTACGACGGCGAGATTTTTTATCACCGGTAAAAAAATACGCACCCTATACAAAGGGTGCGTCAATTAAATATCACTCGTATTCCGTAACAACCTTAACCCTACTTTGCACTTTACCTGGTCGAATATTTTGTCCATATGCAACATATCTCCCATATAGATTTAAGTCAACACGCTGTTCTTCTGGTGTTATATCTTTAAAATTCAAAAGATCATAGCTGGAACTATTCCCTGCACTAAAACTAATTGCTTGACTTCCATTTAGTGAGATTTCAAACCCAACATCTCCAGCACCTCCATATTTATTTTCATGCTCATTTTTTAGGATGTTACCTTGAATATTCTCCGACTCAAAATGATACTTAAAAGAATAAGAGGACAATCCTTTATTGCAAATAAAAGATACGTTACCTGATGTAGGTTCAAGTTTTAGATACCTGGACGTATTATTATTTAAATCTGATATCGTAATTGCCGGCGCGGTAAGTACACCATCATTAAATCTACAAGTTTTTGTCATTTGCTTGATTTGTGGGATATAAGTCACTCGATAATAATGATTCGTATTATCACGCCCACTCCAACATCCTGAGAAAATACACTTCTCAGGAATAAAATTTATCTGGATGCCCTCATTTATATTTTTTGCATTTCCACTTACCCCAGTAGCTTTTGAAACAACATCAAAAGTTAAGGTAATCTCTGTCTTATTTATTTTCCCTACATCCATCTCTGTAAAAGAGTCTTTTTTATCATACAAGATAAGTGCAGGGTCAGAAGAAAATGTAGCTCTCAAATATATATCACCAGCATCAGCATGGTATACATAATATGTTTCATTGGGGGATTTTATATTAAATACAGTATCAGCCCCCATGTCAAATAAATTTCTACATATAGGTTTATGAGTAAATTTAAAGTTGGATATATTGACAACATTACCTTTCATATTATCAAGTTTTAATTCATCGCCAGACACATATATTTCAGACCCATTAGAAATATAACAATGACTACTTGCACCAAAACTAATTAATGCAATTAAAAAAAATAAATACTTCATATCCACCTCTCACCGACAAATATAAACTTTACTTTCATCAATCGTTTTGCCGAAAGTGATTGAGCATGAAAGTCCCTGTTGTTTATTGACCGCCACTTTTATCTCTGATGGCACTTCATTGGTGCGAATAAAGAGCTGACTTCCCTGACCTACCACGCCGATATTGTGTCCATGAATATCCTCTACTTCGTAACCAAACGTCAGCGGTGAACCATCAGGGCGCTGCGCCCGGATATACAAGGGTTTACGTTGGTCGGTATCAAACGTTGCCAGCACAACCGCTCCCCGGTACGGCGCGGCGCTACGGCGATTGCCTTGCAGGTCGGTTTCACTATTGGCATTAGACACATCCAGCGTCAGGTGGTTTTCACGATAAGGCGTTAAGCCGTCGTAGACCACCACGCCATTGCGGTTGGTGGTACGGTATTTCTGCCCATTCACATATGCCCCTTCCAAACCCGGCGCATGCATCACGGTAAACGTTTCTGATAGCCGGTTGGCTAAATTCACGCCCCCAGACCAGGCCACCAGTCCCCCGGAAATACTGCCGCCAGTTTGTGTATATTTAGACGACTGGCTGTAGCTGCCGTTCAGCGTCGCGATCGGCGCATTCCAGGTCAGATTGCCCCCCGCCGTCGTTTCGCTGTCCTGCCGTTGATGACTCAGGTTGACGCCGTAATTAAACTGATCGCGACTGCCTGCGGTGCCGGAAAACCCGGTATTGTTAGAGGCAAAACCGTCATCATCAAAGGTAGTCGAGTTAGACACATACAGATGTCGGCGCTGGGCGTTAATATCATCCCCCCAGTCGAACGGAATAGAAACAAAGATGTTAAACCGCTTATCTTCGTGATGGTCCTCGTTGTAAGTCTGACTGGCTGAAAAAGTGTAGCTAATCCGCTGCCAGCTATTGGAATAGCTCAGTTGATAATCTTTGCTGTTGCCGCTGCGCCCCCAGTAATCCCGCCACAGCGTACTGAGAGAAAATGAACCCCAACCCTGCGGCAAAGACTGGCTGACGTTAGCTGAAAAGCTGTTTTTTCGGCCAAAATCGTTCTGATAATAATCCGCAATGTCATACACATCATTTTCATCGCGATGATAATTATTCTTGTTATTGGCCCAGACGTGATCGTTAAATGTACGATAATCTTTGGAAGAGTAGCGATACGCCGCCAGGCCAAAACGGGTGGCGGTTTGCGTCAAATATTTATTATAAGCAATCTGGTAGCTCTGCCCGTCAAACACGTCACCGCTATCCTGCTTACTGTGGGACTGGGTTGCATCGACGGAAATCGCACCAATACGCGTATTCCAGCCGGTACCCAACGTAAACGCATTGTAGTTATCCGCCAGCATGGTACCGCCGTACAGCGTTAACAGATTATTCAGCCCATATTGGTAGCTCATCTGCGCAAAATCGGTCTGGTTGCTGGCGCCTTCGATATGGCTACGCCCGGCAGCAAAATCATATTTTGACACCCCGGGCTGCAGCATATTGGGCACCGCCGCATACGGCACCAGATAAGTTGTTACCGATCCGTCAGCCTCTTTGATACTGACGTCAAGATCCGCACCACCGCCTGCAAGCTGCAAATCAGCAATAGAGAACGGGCCAGGTGGAACCTCTTTCTGGTAAACGACAAAGCCGTTCTGTTCGATGGTGACCAGCGCGTTGCTTTGCGCAATCCCCTGAACCAGCGGCGTAAAATTCTGCTTTGAGTTTGGCAACATCTGCATATCGCGATACAGCCGCACGCCACGAAAGCGCACTGCGTCAAAAATATCTGATGAGGTATACATATCCCCGGCACGCAGAGTGCCCAGAATTTGCGGTATGCCACGTTCCAGATACAGGGTATTACTTTTCCATTCCCCGCTGCTGTCATCAGTTTTGTTATAGCTGGCATCAGAATGCAACTGCCACCCCAGCAGATTTAACCCACTGGTAAAACGCGCATAGGTACTTTTGCTGTTACCAGAATCCTTATAATCGCTGTAATACTGGCTGGCGTAGTACGAGGTATAAAAGGCATTGATGCCACGATCCCAGTTTTCTGGAGGAACATAGCCATTCTCCAGTTCATCCACATAGGCCTGCGGGACGCTGAGATCCAGGCGAAACGTGCCGATATCCCAGGCATAACTGCCTCCTTGCACCGCCTGTTTCAAGGTTGGGCATTCATTCTGCTTGTCCAACGCTTGTATATTTATCCCCAGACGCGTGAATACGTCGCGAGATAAACAGGTGTCATCCGGGTTATCCTTAACGATGATGTCATACTTGCCACGCCACTGTTTATTGACATAGATATCGATGTCATATTGCCCGGATAACGGTTGATTATCATCGAGGCGGAAATCGGAAACTTTCTCGCCCTTCATACCCCCCATCATAAAGTTAGTGTCAAACGTTTCTTCTGCGGCGTGGGCGTCGATACCGAGCAGCAACAGTAATACCGCCGAAGCAATCGGAGTCATCCTTAACATAATCAACTCCTGTTATTTTAGGCTGACGTTATCGCTAATATAATTACCGTGATCGTCAATAATGGTGAATTTATACTGGCTGGCGTTGATATTCTTCAATGCCACTTTTTCACTGGAGAGAGGAGCAAGCATAATACTTTCATTGTTGATTTTGACATTATTAGCTTTAACTTCTGTCACCGTAACCCAGTTAGCAGCATCATTTCTGATAGAATAACCATTACCACTGTGTGTTAACGACAGTTTATGGAAAGTATTTTTATTAACGGCCGCAATACCTTTAGGACGATAGAAGAGTTTAATCCGGTTTTGCATGGCAAATTTGAGTACATTTTTACCGGTACTGTCAGGATTGTTAGGCGGAATATCCAGTACATTAAGATAAAACAAGCTTTCTTTGTTATTTGGCAACATATTCGGCATTTTTTTAATTTTCAACTGTTGACCAGAGTCCGCTGCTATCTTAGCCACCGGAGGAGTCAGCATAAATGGTACGTGAATTTTTTCCGGTGGCAATGAGCTGTCGCCGTCATCAATCCATGACTGTACCAGTGCAGGGCGTTCACCCTGGTTCATCAATTGTACCAATACTTCTTTCTTTTCTGCTGGGTAAATAACACGAGTGCCATATATCACGACCCCAGCATGCCCAGAAAAAGAGTATATCGCGAGCATTGAGATAAATATTCGTTTCATACTGTGCCATCCAAAATAATGCCGGTAATAATTACCGGCAAAATAATTTATTCAGCCGAAACAGAAAAAGTGACTGTGGCGCTAAGTTGACCATTTTTAACCGGATCTAAATTCAATCGAGAATAGTCAGCATCAAATTGCAAATCATAGATCTCACCGCTACTCGTCAGCGTCTTATTTAAAGATGCAATATCAATAATACCGGTGCTATCAATATGTTTATCGTCCATTTTAAGTTTAAAACCAACGTTAGTATCCGCCCCATCTGTTGGTCTAATAATGCCGTTATCGCCAAAAGTTACATTCGTGATGTTTATACTTTTTAATTTTGTGCTCCCTGGGCAAACTATTTTCATATTTGTTGTTTTTGTGGCATTGCCTTCAACCTCCTCCCCCGCAGCTTTATTCGAAAAAAGTGACGCATCAACGGTTTTCAATTGAAGAGTTTCAGAATCTTTGCCGCCATCAAAATAGCAAGAGGACCCTGTAATTTCCCCATTAATAATTAGGCTACCTTCTTCCCCAGCAGCAAACGCCCCAGCACTCATAAATACAGCAGACAGTACAACAGCAGAAATAATTGAACGTTTCATAGTATCTTCCTTAATGAATTAATTTCTATTTGTTAAGAGGTTCAACTCTTGAAATTAAATTCGCACACAAGAAACGTTACCGCAATGTAAACACCTTGTTTTATTGATTTAAAACAAGTTATAAACAGCAATATAATTACAACAAATAAGTAATGGCGAATACTATTTTTGCATTTAATAAATTAGCGTAATTAATCATTCGACATTATTCGTGAAGACAATAAAAAAGCACTAATCATTCATAATCATGATTAGTGCTTAATAGTAATTTCCGTATATTAATCGTAACGGCTTAACACTATTTGCCGAGCGGCATCCCCTCCCAGGGGCACAAGCTCGGTCACCACGCCTCTTACAGGATGAGACGCAACCTCGTGGATGTTTGGAGTCAAGGTGGTGCCGCCGCAGCGTTGCTGCACTTTATTGTTAACAACATCAGCGCTGCACGTCGGTTCAGTCACCCTGCCACTGATGGTTAATGTGGCAGTATCAGAAGCGAAGACAGATGAACTCATTCCATAAGCAAGAGTAATAAGTCCCAACAATAAACCAATTTTCATTGCATTCATTATTCCTGTATGGGTGGAAAACAGCGCATTCGCCGTCGGTCCGGTTAATTATGGGTTAACTTCCTTGCTAAAACCAATTGAGATTGTAGATTAATTGGTTTGATTTGATTTGATCAATTGCAATGATGCATTGAGGTGATTTATTCGGAAAAAGACATGAATTATACAGGCAGGATAAACAATATTACGAAGTCTTTTCACTCTAAGTATTCACCGCATCAATAATACATTGATGCGGTGAATATCTGTAACACTATAAATTACACCGCGCGGAAGGCAATTTCGCCCGGAATAACTTCACCCTGCCAGTACAGCTGCGCTGCCACGCGCCCTGCCAAGTCACGGTAAATGGCGGTAAATTCGCTGTCTGGGCGGCTGATAACCGTCGGCGTACCGCGATCGAGGTCTTCACGCAGAGAAATATGCAGCGGCATTTGTCCCAGCAGCTGGGTGTGGTACTGCTCGGCCAGTTTCTGCGCACCACCGGTGCCGAAGATCGGCTCATGATGACCACAGTTGCTGCAGATATGCATACTCATGTTCTCAACGATGCCCAGAACCGGCACTTCTACCTTCTCGAACATCACAATGCCTTTTTTGGCATCGATAAGCGCAATGTCCTGCGGTGTGGTTACTACAACCGCCCCCGTTACCGGGATGTTCTGCGCCAGCGTCAGCTGAATGTCACCGGTGCCCGGCGGCATATCCAGTACCAGATAATCGAGATCTGGCCATAACGTTTCTTGCAGCATCTGCAGCAGCGCTTTACTGGCCATTGGGCCGCGCCACACCATGGCGTTATCGTCGGTGACAAGATAACCAATGGAGTTGGTTGCCAGGCCATGAGACATAATCGGCGCCATATGGGTGCCGTCCGGTGAGGTCGGGCGCTGATTTTCTGCACCGAGCATCGTCGGGATAGACGGGCCATAAATATCGGCATCGAGAATACCGACCTTCGCCCCTTCCGCAGCAAGCGCCAGCGCCAGGTTAACGGCGGTTGAGGATTTCCCTACCCCACCTTTACCGGAACTGACGGCAATGATGTTTTTCACACCGTTGATGCCCGGCTGGTTTTTCACGCGTTTCAGCGTCGCAATGTTGTGCGACAGCTTCCAGTCAATGGCTTTCGCGCCGGTGATACGCAGTAGATCGGCACTGCATTGCTCTTTTAATACTTCAAACGCGCTGTGCCAGACGAACGGCATCACCAGCTCAACGTGCAGCGTGTCATCCATCCAGGCGACATGGTGCAACGCTTTTAGCGTCGTCAGATTATGCTTCAGGGTTGAATGTTGAAAATTCGCCAGCGTCCCGGCGACCATAGCGCGCAGGGTTTCTGGTGATTTGGCCTGGGATTGTGCGTTCATCCCGACTCCTTTTTGTTGTTCTGAAAGACGATTGTCACCAGCTAGTTTACTCCAACCGCGACAATTATTCATTTACGGATAAATGCCCTTATCACTTGGCGCAGTAATTACCATTTTGGTACTATCAAAGCCCTTTTCACTACAAAAGAAGTAATTGCCCACTATGACTCAAGTCGCGAAGAAAATTCTGGTAACGTGCGCGCTGCCGTACGCCAACGGCTCCATCCACCTCGGCCATATGCTGGAGCACATCCAGGCTGATGTCTGGGTCCGTTACCAGCGAATGCGCGGCCACCAGGTAAACTTCATCTGCGCGGACGACGCACACGGTACGCCAATCATGCTGAAGGCTCAGCAGCTTGGCATTACACCAGAGCAGATGATCGGTGAAATGAGTCAGGAGCATCAGACTGATTTTGCAGGGTTTGACATCAGCTACGACAACTACCACTCCACGCACAGCGATGAGAACCGGGAGCTGTCCGAGCTTATTTACACACGTCTGAAAGAAAACGGTTTTATTAAAAACCGCACGATCTCCCAACTGTACGACCCGGAAAAAGGCATGTTCCTGCCGGACCGTTTCGTTAAAGGCACTTGCCCGAAATGTAAGGCTGCGGATCAGTACGGCGATAACTGCGAAGTGTGCGGCGCGACCTACAGCCCAACCGAACTTATCGAGCCGAAGTCCGTGGTGTCTGGCGCGACGCCGGTCATGCGTGACTCCGAACACTTCTTCTTTGACCTGCCGTCATTCAGCGAAATGCTGCAGGCATGGACGCGCAGCGGCGCGTTGCAGGAACAAGTTGCGAACAAAATGCAGGAGTGGTTTGAATCCGGCCTGCAGCAATGGGACATTTCCCGCGACTCACCGTACTTCGGTTTTGAAATCCCGAATGCGCCAGGCAAATACTTCTATGTCTGGCTGGATGCGCCGATTGGCTATATGGGCTCGTTCAAAAACCTGTGTGACAAGCGCGGCGATACCACAAGCTTTGATGAATACTGGAAAAAAGATTCTGACGCCGAGCTGTATCACTTCATCGGTAAAGATATCGTTTATTTCCACAGCCTGTTCTGGCCTGCCATGTTGGAAGGCAGTAACTTCCGTAAACCGACTAACCTGTTCGTCCACGGTTATGTGACGGTGAACGGCGCGAAGATGTCAAAATCTCGCGGAACCTTCATTAAAGCCAGCACCTGGCTGAAGCACTTTGATGCCGACAGCCTACGCTATTACTACACGGCGAAGCTTTCTTCACGTATCGATGACATCGACCTGAACCTCGAAGATTTTGTTCAGCGCGTTAACGCCGACATCGTCAACAAAGTGGTCAACCTGGCGTCCCGTAACGCGGGCTTTATCAGTAAGCGTTTTGACGGCGTACTGGCGGCTGAACTGGCCGATCCGGCACTGTACAAGACCTTTACCGACGCCGCGACAGTGATTGGCGAAGCGTGGGAAAGCCGCGAGTTCGGTAAAGCCATTCGTGAAATTATGGCGCTGGCCGACGTGGCTAACCGCTACGTTGACGAACAGGCTCCGTGGGTTGTCGCCAAACAAGAAGGCCGTGACGCCGATCTGCAGGCGATTTGCTCCATGGGTATTAACCTGTTCCGCGTCTTGATGACCTACCTGAAACCGGTTCTGCCAACGTTGAGCGAGCGCGTCGAAGCGTTCCTGAACAGCGAACTGACCTGGGATGCCATCCAGCAGCCGCTGCTCGGCCACAAGGTCAACACCTTCAAAGCGCTGTACAACCGCATCGACATGAAACAGGTTGAAGCCCTGGTTGAAGCATCAAAAGAAGAAGTGAAAGCGGCTGCCGCACCGGTTACCGGCCCGCTGGCAGACGACCCGATTCAGGAAACCATCACCTTTGACGATTTTGCCAAAGTTGACCTGCGCGTGGCATTGATCGAAAACGCCGAGTTCGTTGACGGTTCCGACAAACTGCTGCGCCTGACCCTGGATCTGGGCGGTGAAAAGCGTAATGTCTTCTCCGGCATCCGTTCAGCTTACCCTGACCCGCAGGTGCTGATTGGCCGCCAGACCATTATGGTGGCTAACCTGGCACCGCGGAAAATGCGCTTCGGCATTTCTGAAGGTATGGTGATGGCCGCCGGCCCTGGTGGGAAAGATATCTTCCTGTTAAGCCCTGACGAAGGCGCCAAACTTGGCCAACAGGTGAAATAAACAAAAAAAGCCGGATTATTATCCGGCTTTTTTTTGCCCGTTAGCGCTACGCATGCACGGACCTGCGGGTATTAAATCACGCTTTCGTGTGATGTACCCGGTGAGTCAAACCACGCAGGAAATAACGTAAAAACTGATCTCCACACTCGCGGTAGTTTTTATGTTCCGGCGCACGCATCATGGCGGTAATTTCCGGCATCGACACGCGGAATTTCTGCTCGGTCATAATGGCCAGAATATCATCGGTTTTCAGTGAAAAGGCAATACGCAGCTTTTTCAGCACCGTATTGTTGTTCACCCGACGCTCAAGCGCCAGCTCCGGCGCCGAATCATCTTTACCGCGCAGATGGTAGATCAGGCCGTTTAGAAAACCGGAGAGAATGATGTCCGGGCAACGAATAAACCCGTCCTCATCTTCTTTCGTCATCCAGGTGTCGAAACCTGCGGCGGTGGATTCCATGTCAGCAAGCGCAAGGATCCGCACCATGTCGTTATTGTTCGCTTTCAGGGTGTAGCGCAGGCTACGAAGAATGTCGTTACTTAGCATAGAGCCTTCAACTGTCGGTGATGCAATGGCGCGCAGTGTACCAGTTTTACAGACCAATCGCCTCTTTTAGGCTTTTAAGATAACGGCGGCTCACCGGCACGGTCAGGCCGTTACGTAAAATCAACTCGGCCTGGCCGTTATCTTCCAGGCGAATCTCCTGCAGCTGCGCCATGTTCACCAGGAATTGTCGATGGCAGCGCAACAGCGGCGTGCGGCTCTCCAGCGTTCTCAGCGTAAGCTCGGTAAAGCCTTCTTTGCCGTCGCTGCTGGTGACAAAAACGCCGCTCATGCGGCTACTGACAAACGCAACATCGTCCATTTGCAGCAGATAAATGCGGCTGTGACCGGAACACGGAATAAATTTTAGCGCCTGCTGGTTTTCCGGCAGCACCGACACATCCTGCTTCGTGCGCTCCTGGCGTAAACGGATCAGCGTTTTCTCCAGCCGGGTCTCTTCAATCGGCTTGAGCAAATAATCAAAGGCATGCTCTTCAAAGGCTTTCACCGCATACTCATCAAATGCGGTGAGAAAAACAATATACGGGCGGTGTTCAGGATCGAGCATGCCCACCATTTCCAGACCGCTAATACGTGGCATCTGGATATCGAGAAACAGCACATCAGGGCGCAATTTATGCACCGCGCCGATGGCCTCAACGGCATTCGAACATTCCCCCACAATCTCAATGTCGCTTTGCGCCTGCAACAGGATCCGCAGATTTTCCCGCGCTAACGGTTCGTCATCCACAATCAACACTTTGATCATGCCAGTTTCTCCAGGGGAAGTCGTAAAGTGATTCGGGTAAAGAGGTCAGGTTCACACACTACACTGATGCCAAAATCATCGCCAAACCGTTCACGTAGTCGCTTATCCACCAGATTCATCCCCAGCCCGCTGGCCTCGGTTGTCGGCAGATACAGGCCGGCATTATCTTCGATATCCAGCATCAGATACTGCCCTTCTCGCCGGGCGGTAATGGAGACTTCACCGGTATCAAGTAGCTGAGAGGTACCGTGCTTAATCGCATTCTCGACAATGGGCTGCAACGTAAATGCTGGCAATTGCTGATGCGAAAGTTCATCCGGTACCGTTAAAGTGACCTGCAGGCGCGACTGAAAGCGCGCCTTTTCAATTTGCAGATAGGCGTTAACGTGTTCAATTTCATCTGCCAGCGTCACAATTTCTGACGGCCGTTTGAGGTTTTTGCGAAAGAAGGTCGACAGATATTGCACCAACTGACTGGCCTGCTCGCTGTCGCGGCGAATCACCGCTTTAATGGTATTGAGCGCATTAAACAGAAAATGGGGATTCACCTGCGCATGCAGAAGCTTAATTTCTGACTGCGTGAGCATCGCTTTTTGCCGTTCATATTGCCCGGCAAGGATCTGCGCTGACAGCAACTGCGCAATCCCTTCGCCAAGCGTGCGGTTGATCGAACTAAATAAGCGGTTTTTGGCTTCATACAGTTTGATGGTCCCCATCACCCGCTGGTTTTCACCACGCAAAGGGATCACCAGCGTCGAGCCTAATTTGCAGTGCGGATGCAGTGAGCAGCGGTAAGGTACCTCGTTGCCGTCGGCATACACCACTTCGCCGGTATCAATCGCTTTTTGAGTATAAGAGGATGAAATCGGCCTGCCTGGCAGATGATGGTCATCACCAATTCCGGTAAAGGCCAGCAGCTTATCGCGATCGGTTATCGCCACTGCACCAATGTCCAGCTCCTCATACAGTACCTGGGCCACCTTCATGCTGTTAACCTCGTTAAACCCCTGGCGCAATATGCCTTCCGTTGAGGCGGCAACTTTTAGCGCAGTGGCAGAAAACGCCGAGGTGTATTTTTCGAACATGGCCCGTTTGTCGAGCAAAATACGCATAAATAAGGCCGCACCCACGGTATTGGTGACCATCATCGGCGCAGCAATATTACTCACCAG
Source organism: Citrobacter sp. wls829 (assembly GCF_005280825.1). NCBI lineage: Bacteria > Pseudomonadati > Pseudomonadota > Gammaproteobacteria > Enterobacterales > Enterobacteriaceae > Citrobacter > Citrobacter sp. wls829. Next base: position 73,818 of record NZ_SZWP01000068.1, on the reverse strand, counting down.
ATGCAGCGCATTATCAAAGGGACGCGCAATCAATAAAATGATCAGCATCTGCACCAGTTCGGCAAAAAAGGTGATCGCGCCCGCCGTCAGCGGGCTAAAGACTTTATCAGTGCGGCCGCGACGGGTCAGTACGCTGTGTACCAGCCCGCCGAGCAGTCCTTCAACAATGGTCGAGATCATGCAGCTCAGCGCGGTCATTCCGCCCATCGAATAACGATGCAGGCCGCCAGTCAACCCGACTAGCCCCCCAACCACCGGGCCGCCAAGCAAGCCACCCATCACCGCGCCAATCGCACGGGTGTTGGCAATGGAGTCTTCAATATGCAGCCCCAGGTAGGTACCCAGAATGCAAAAGATGGAAAAGGTGACGTAGCAAAGGAGTTTGTGCGGCAGCCGGATAGTGACCTGCATCAGCGGGATAAATAAACGCGTTTTGCTCATTAACCACGCAATAACAAGAAACACGCACATCTGCTGTAGCAGCAGCAACACCAGATTAAACTCGTACATACCCGCCAACCACAGTCTTCTTAAAAGCGCGTAACATACATGGGCTGCGCGTAACTTTCTTTGAACTGTTGCAAAAAATGAGGAATTTGTGAGAACGGTCACTCAAAAGCGTGGGTATGACTACAAAATCACCCATTCCGTGAGCAAAAAACAGACAAAACTACCTGGTTCGCAAAAGAGCGTCTAAAGTAAAACTGGGACCTCGCGAGCAAGAGTGAGACAACAAATGGCGCTTTACACCATCGGTGAAGTGGCTTTGCTTTGTGATATTAACCCTGTCACTTTACGTGCGTGGCAGCGGCGATATGGATTACTGAAACCGCAGCGCACAGACGGCGGTCATCGTTTGTTTAACGACGCGGACATCGACAGGATCCGCGAGATCAAACGCTGGATAAACAACGGTGTGCAGGTCAGTAAGGTTAAAATGTTGCTCAGCAATGAGAGCATTGATGTGCACAACGGCTGGCGCGAGCAGCAAGAAACGCTGTTGAGCTATTTGCAAAGTAATAATTTGCATAGTCTGCGATTGTGGATCAAAGAACGTGGCCAGGATTATCCCGCCCAGACGCTGAACACCCATCTGTTCATTCCGCTGCGGCGACGCCTGCAATGTCAGCAACCTATTCTTCAGGCACTGCTCGGCATTCTTGACGGCGTGCTGATTAACTACATTGCGATTTGCCTCGCCTCAGCCCGTAAGAAACAAGGTAAAGACGCGCTGGTCGTCGGCTGGAATATTCACGATACCACCCGGTTATGGCTGGAGGGCTGGGTCGCCAGCCAGCAAGGATGGCGGGTTGACGTACTGGCTCACTCGCTCAATCAACTGCGACCGGAACTGTTTGAAGGCCGGACACTTCTGGTGTGGTGCGGCGATAACCAGACGGCCGCTCAACACCAACAATTAACCGAGTGGCGTGCGCTAGGCCACGATATTTATCCACTCGGTATTTAATATTCCATTAACAAACGTGTACAATCCTTTTATATACCATAAGGAGTACACCATGAGCGCAGCTAAAATCGGCGTGATCACCCTCTTCCTGTTGATGGCCATCGGCGGAATCGGCGGTGTGATGCTTGCAGGCTATACCTTTATTTTACGTGCCGGGTAAGGTGTTGCGCGACTCGCTCAAACCCGCGATCGACAATGATGGCCGCCAACGCGACCAGCAGCGCCCCCTGTATCACATAGGCAGTATTAAATCCGCTCAGCCCGATGATTATCGGCGTACCCAGCGTGTTTGCCCCCACGGTTGAGGCGATCGTGGCGGTGCCAATGTTAATAATCACCGACGTGCGAATACCAGCCAGAATAACCGGCGCGGCCAGCGGCAGCTCCACTTTGCGCAACCGTTGACCGCTGCTCATCCCCATTCCACTGGCAACATCCAGCACGCTGGCTGATATTCCGCCCAGCCCCGCCAGCGTCGCCTGTAAAATCGGTAACACGCCGTACAAGATCAGCGCGATGATGGCCGGCTGTGGACCAAACCCCATCACCGGAACAGCGATGGCCAGCACGGCGACCGGCGGAAAAGTTTGCCCCACGGCGGCAATGGTTTCCACCAGCGGTCTGAATTCAGTTCCCCATGAACGCGTGACCACGATCCCCGCCCCCATGCCAATGATCACCGCCACCAGGCTCGAGATCCCCACCAGGCTAAAATGGGCCAACGCCAGAGCCAGAAAACTCTCCTGCTGATAAACCGGTCGCGGCAGCTGCGGGAACAGCGCGCTAAACAGCGCCTGGCTATGAGGCAACCCTGCCAGCAGCAGCAGAAAACAGATAACCAGCCATAACAGCGGATCAGTCAGACGTTTCACGGTGCGGCCTCGGTGAGAGTAAATCCTGAAAATGGAGCGTCCCGCAGGCTCCGCCCTTTGCGTCAACCACCGGCAGAACGTCGCACCCCTGCGCCACAAAAATAGAGAGCGCATCGCGCAGTGTCATCTCGTCTACCAGCGGCTCGCCGCTGAGCTGCTCATGGCGGCGGGTAAAATCACCGACAGTGCGCAGCGCCAGCAGCCGAACACCCAGTTCGCTGCGGCCAAAAAAGGTGTGTACGAAGTCGTTAGCCGGTGCTGTGAGCATCGATAGCGGCGTGCCTTGTTGCACCACCTGACCTGCGTCCATCAGCACCAGGTGTTCCGCCAGCCTCAGCGCTTCGTCAATATCATGGGTAACCAGCACAATGGTGCGTCCCAACAGCCGGTGAATGCGGGTCATCTCCTGCTGCAACGCGTTGCGCGTTACCGGATCCAGCGCACCAAAAGGTTCATCCATCAGCAGCACCTGGGGATCGGCGGCCAGCGCACGCGCCACTCCCACCCGCTGTTGTTGCCCACCGGAAAGCTGATGAGGATAACGATGACGCAACCCCTCTTCCAACCCCAGCAACGCCATCAGTTCATCTGTACGGTCATCAATACGTGAACGCGACCATTTCTGCAGCTGCAATACGGTGGCAATGTTCTGTGCAACGGTCCAGTGCGGAAACAGTCCAATAGACTGAATGGCGTATCCCATCCGTCGTCTTAATTCCAGCACCGGCAGGCTGCGGATCTCATCGCCAGCAAAGCGAATCGTCCCGCTGTCATGCTCCACCAGGCGGTTAATCATTTTGAGCGTAGTGGACTTCCCCGACCCCGACGTACCAATCAAGACAGAAAAGCTGCCTTCGCGAAAATGCAGATTGAGATCGTTGACCGCGTGTTGTTGGCCAAAGGTTTTACAGACATGGCTAAATTCAATCATCAACGGTCACCTTCAGCAGAGCTAAACCTAAATCAAACAGGGCATCGATCAGCACCGCCAGCACCACCACCGGGACGACACCCAGTAGTACTAAATCGACGGCACTGCTGAGCAATCCCTGAAAAACCAATGCGCCAAATCCCCCCGCGCCAATCAGTGCGGCAATAACGGCCATCCCCACCGTCTGCACCATCACGACACGTAAACTGCGCAAGAAGACCGGTAACGCCAGCGGGAGTTGTACCGAACAAAAGCGCTGACGTGAGTTCATTCCCATTGCCCGGGCGCTTTCCAGCACATCGAGAGGAACCTGGTTCAGCCCCGCCACCACGCCGCGCACCAGCGGCAGTAGCGCGTACAGCACCAGCGCAATCAGCGCAGGGGCCAACCCGGTTCCGGCAATGCCCAATGCACGTAACCAGGGAAAATGCTGAACCAGCCCGGCAAGCGGGGCAATCAGCAGGCCAAACAGCGCCACGGAAGGAATGGTCTGAATAATATTCAGTACGGCAAATACCGGCCCCTGGCGCGACGTAGAGAAGGCACACCAGATGCCCAACGGGATGCCAATCACCAGCGCTGGCAGCACGGTTCCGAGCAGGATAGTCAGATGTTGCGCCAGCGCATCGTCGAAGACATCCTGACGATTGGCATACTCTTTGAGCAGCGAAAGGTCGTTGAACATCCCGGTCAGCAGCAGCGCAACGGGGACGATGGCAATGTGCATATGCAGTAACCAACGCCACAGTGGCCTCGCGGTGAGACGACGAATCGCGTCGCTGAGCGCCAGCAGCATCAGTCCCAGCCCAAGCCAGAATCCGCTACCCAGACTGGTTCTCGCCAGCGGACTTCCCGTCTGCGCCAGCCCGCTTGCCGTTTTACCGGCGGCAATCAACGCCGCTATCAGCAGCAGTTGCACTACGATCAGGGTTAACACGTTGCCGGCGCGACCGGGGATAAAACACAGCGCCACCAGTAGCAGAAACATCGCCGCCAGCCCCCACGCAAAACCGGGCCAGAGTTCCCAGAGTTGTCGACCTTCGCCAGAGACCAGACGATTGGGGGCATAACTGATGAAAGGCAGCGCGGCTGCCGCCATTAGCAGAAATACCAGCAGCAACAGCACTCGATTAACAGACATCGTTGATACAACACTCACCTGATGCAAACTCCGTTACTTCACCCATCCTTTTTGCTTCAGGTAATCTGCTGCGACTTTTTTCGCATCCAGCCCTTCAACGGCGATACTGGCATTAAGCTGTTGTAGCGTTTTTTCATCGAGACTGGCAAAGACCGGCTGCAGCCATTCCGCCATTTGCGGGTAGGCCTGCAGTACTGATTCACGCACCACTGGCGCAGGAGCATAGATCGGCTGGACACCTTTTGGATCGCTGAGCGTTTGCAGTCCCAGCGCCGCAACAGGGCCGTCGGTCCCGTAGGCCATCGCGGCATTGACGCCTGAGGTTTGCTGCGCAGCGGCTTTAATGGTCACCGCCGTGTCTCCCCCTGCCAGCGATAAAAGCTGATTTTGATTGAGCGTAAAGCCATAAGCTTTTTCAAACGCAGGCAACGCATCCGCACGTTCGATAAACTCTGCCGAGGCGGCCAGTTTGAACGTGCCGCCGTCTTTCAGGTAGCGTCCCAGGTCAGCCAGCGAAACGAGCTTATTCTTTTCGGCAACATCCTGACGGAGGGCAATGGTCCAGGTGTTATTGGCGGGCGCAGGCGTTAGCCAGACCAGTTTGTTCTGTTCCGCATCCAGTTTTTTGACTTTTTCATAACCGGCCTGCGCATTTTTCCACGCCGGGTCATTTTCATCTTTAAAGAAGAAAGCCCCGTTTCCGGTATATTCCGGGTAAATATCCAGTTCGCCGGAGGTGATGGCCCCGCGCACCACTGGTGTGGTTCCCAACTGGACTTTATTGACGGTTTTCACGCCGTGGCTTTCAAGCACCTGCAAAATCATATTGCCGAGCAGCGCCCCTTCCGTATCAATTTTTGATCCCACCGTGACGGGTGATGCGGCCTGCAGGGGTAAGCTCATCGCGGCAAACAGCGCCAGCGAGCCCGCCCAGACCTTTGAGATTATCATGCTGCTCTCCTCATCCTTTGACTGTCCTTTTCAGGACATAGAGGGAAAAGCATAGTCGAAAAATCTGACCTTAACCTAGCAATTGAGGGGTAACGGAGGGAAGGATTAGCAGTAACTCGGTGATAAATATAAAAAGACCGGCAAAACCTCAGGGGCTTTGCCGGTGGGGATGAATCTATGGACCTGACACGTGTGGAGCCATCAGGTCTGACGCAAATTCACCTGATCATTACAGCAGTTCAAACTCGCCCTGCTTCACTCTGGCAGAATCTACGCCGATAAAGACGTTGAATTTGCCCGGTTCCACATCGTATTGCATACGCTGGTTCCAGTATTTCAGCGCCTCAATATCAATCGGGAAACTGACCGTTTGCGTCTCGCCCGGTTTGAGATTCACCTTCTCAAACCCCTTCAGCTGTTTGACAGGGCGACTCATGGAGGCGGTCACATCCTGTAAATACATCTGAATCACCGTCGCTCCTTCGCGTTTGCCGGTGTTGGTAACCTGCACGCTGGTGGTGACCATTCCATCACGCTTCATCGTCGGTGCAGAAAGCTTCACATCAGAAACGGTAAAGGTGGTGTAGCTCAGACCATAGCCAAAGGGATACAGCGGGCCGTTGGCTTCGTCAAAGTAACGTGAGGTGTATTTGTTCGGCTTATCGGCGTTATACGGACGACCGGTATTCAGGTGGCTGTAATAGACCGGGATCTGTCCGACAGAGCGCGGGAAAGACATCGGCAGTTTACCTGACGGGTTGTAATCGCCAAACAGGACATCGGCAATGGCGTTGCCGCCTTCCGTCCCGGCAAACCAGGTTTCCAGAATCGCGTCGGCCTGCTGGTCTTCTTTCACCAGCGCCAATGGACGCCCGTTCATCAGCACCAGCACCAGCGGCTTGCCGGTGGCTTTCAGCGCGGTAATCAGGTCACGCTGGCTTTGCGGAATCGTGATATCGGTCCGGCTGGAGGCTTCATGCGCCATACCTTGCGCTTCACCGACCACAGCGACCACCACATCAGACTGCTGCGCGGCCTTGACCGCTTCATCAATCATGGCCTGCGGCGAGCGTGGGTCGACTTTCACCGCCTCTTCATACAGATTGAGGAAGTCGACAATGCCTTTATCGTTAGTGATATTCGCCCCTTTGGCGTACACCACTTTGCCCTTATCGCCGAGCGCATTTTTAATGCCCGTCAGAACCGTCACTGACTGTTCGGCAACGCCTGCTGCCGACCAGCTGCCCATCACATCACGCTTGCTGTCCGCCAGTGGTCCCACGACTGCCACAGTCCCCGATTTCTTCAGCGGTAACGTTTCCAGACGGTTTTTCAGCAGCACCAGACTTTCGCGGGCAACGTCACGCGCGTCTTTACGGTGTAATCGGCTTTCCGCGTTGGTGTCCTGCGGGTCAGTCTCTTTGGCCCCCAGATGGCTGTACGGATCGTTAAACAGCCCCATATCATATTTGACGTTCAGCACATGACGCGCGGCATCGTCCAGTTCAGCCATCGTCACCTTACCTGACTTAATCAGGCCCGGTAGATACTTACTGTAATACTCATCGCTCATGCTCATGTTAATGCCGGACTTGATCGCCACGCGCACCGCGTCTTCCGGATCGGAGGCGGTACCATGTTTGATCAACTCTTTAATCGCGCCGTGATCGGAAACGGTAATCCCTTTAAAGCCCCACTCATCGCGCAGCACATCTTTCAACAGCCAGGCGTCAGAAGTCGCAGGGGTGCCGTTCAGCGAGTTAAGACCCACCATCACCGCCCCGCTCCCGGCGTCTAACCCGGCTTTGTACGGTGGCATATAGTCGTTAAACAACCGCTGCGGACTCATATCCACGGTGTTGTACTCTTTTCCGCCTTCTACCGCGCCATAGGCGGCGAAGTGTTTAACGCTGGTCATCACCGAATAGCGATCGGCCGGGCTTTTACCCTGCATCGCTTCGACCATGGTTTTGCCCATCGTGGCGGTCAAATAAGTATCTTCCCCGAAACCTTCTGAGGCGCGTCCCCAGCGCGGATCGCGCGAGACATCAACCATTGGCGCCCAGGTCATATTCAGGCCATCGTCTGCGGCTTCATAGGCAGAAACGCGCCCCACCGTTCTGACCGCATCCAGATTAAACGATGACGCCAGACCGAGGCTTATCGGGAACACGGTGCGCTGACCGTGCAGTACGTCATAGGCGAAAAAGAGAGGGATTTTCAGGCGGCTGAGTTCCATCACCTGATCCTGCATTTTACGGATATCCTCGCGGGTAACGGTGTTAAAAATCGCCCCAACCTGCCCGTCTTTGATCATCTCACGGATGGCTTCTTTCGGGTTATCCGGCCCGACGCTTATCAAACGTAGTTGGCCGATCTTCTCATCGACGGTCATCTGTTTGAGTAAATCGGTAACAAATGCATCCCGTGCTTCAGGGGTCAGAGGATGGTTACCAAACAAGGAGTCCGCCAGCGCTGGCTGCAACGCCAGGCTCACCGCGATACCTACAGAACAAAGCCATTTCATGTTGATTCTCTCTTTATTTTTTCCCGACGAGGCAGCGAAAATATAACAAAAACCGCAGTTTGCCGTAAGCCTAAACGGGAGAGATAAAGAAAGCTAAGGTTATTCTCCTAATTTTGAAATCCGGGATGAATGAAGCACAGCCAATTCAGAGACAACCTGAATGAGAAAGCGTATTGTCATACAGAGCGCTATGCTTGTTTCTGATATTTTTGCCCACCACAAGGAGTGGAGAATGTCTTCCATTACAACAACCGATAATAAAGCGTTGCTTAACGAACTGGCCCGTCTGGTGGGTCATTCGCACCTGCTTACCGAACCGTCTAAAACGGCCCGCTATCGCAAGGGCTTCCGCTCAGGTCAGGGCGAGGCGTTAGCCGTTGTCTTTCCTGGCTCATTGCTGGAACTGTGGCGTGTGCTGAACGCCTGCGTCGTCGCCGACAAAATTATCCTGATGCAGGCCGCCAACACCGGGCTAACCGAAGGCTCTACGCCCAGCGGCAATGACTACGATCGCGAGATTGTTATTATCAGCACCCTGCGCCTCGACAAACTGCACGTCATCGGCAAAGGCGAACAGGTTCTGGCGTATCCCGGCACCACGCTCTATTCGCTGGAAAAAGCACTCAAGCCATTTGGTCGCGAACCGCATTCGGTGATTGGCTCTTCATGCATTGGCGCATCGGTGATTGGTGGGATTTGCAACAACTCCGGCGGCTCGTTGGTACAGCGCGGCCCGGCATATACCGAGATGTCGCTGTTTGCGCGAATTGACGAACAAGGCAAATTACAGCTGGTCAACCATCTGGGTATCGAACTTGGCCAGACGCCGGAGCAGATCCTCAGCAAACTTGATGACGAACGCATTAAAGATGACGATGTGCATCACGACGGGCGTCACGCGCACGATCACGATTACGTTACCCGCGTCAGAGATATCGAAGCCGATACCCCCGCACGCTATAACGCCGACCCGGATCGGCTGTTTGAATCTTCCGGTTGCGCGGGAAAACTGGCGGTGTTTGCGGTGCGCCTCGACACCTTTGAAGCCGAGAAAAATCAGCAGGTGTTTTATATCGGTACCAATCAGCCAGAGGTGCTGACTGAGATCCGCCGTCATATTCTGGCAAAGTTCGAACACCTGCCGGTCGCCGGCGAGTACATGCACCGTGATATCTACGATATCGCCGAGCAGTACGGCAAAGATACGTTCCTGATGATAGACAAGCTCGGCACCGACAAAATGCCGTTCTTCTTTACCCTGAAAGGTCGCACCGACGCGATGCTGGAAAAAGTGAAAATTTTCCGCCCGCACTTTACCGACCGTGCCATGCAGAAATTTGGCCATTTATTCCCCAGCCATTTACCGGCGCGGATGAAAAGCTGGCGCGATAAATACGAACACCACCTGCTGTTAAAAATGGCCGGTGGCGGCGTGGCCGAAGCACAAAGCTGGTTGACTGAGTTTTTCAAAACTGCCGAGGGCGATTTCTTTGCCTGTACGCCGGAAGAAGGCAGTAAAGCCTTTTTACACCGCTTTGCTGCAGCCGGGGCGGCGATTCGCTATCAGGCCGTCCATGCCGATGAGGTCGAAGATATTCTGGCGCTGGATATTGCGTTGCGCCGTAACGACACGGAATGGTATGAGCATCTGCCGCCCGAGATCGACAGTAAGCTGGTGCATAAGCTCTATTACGGACACTTTATGTGCTATGTCTTCCATCAGGATTACATTGTGAAGAAAGGTGTGGATGCGCATGCGCTGAAAGAGCAAATGCTGGAACTGTTGCAGGCTCGCGGGGCGCAGTACCCGGCAGAGCACAATGTGGGACACCTGTACAAAGCGCCGGAAACCTTGACGCGTTTTTATCGCGACAACGATCCGACCAACAGCATGAACCCAGGGATCGGTAAAACCAGTAAACAGAAGTTCTGGAAAGAATCGTAGGCCCGATAAGCGTAAGCGCCATCAGGCACGTTGCCGGGGGCGCTTCGCTTGCCCGGCCTACGGTTTAATCGTTCTGCGCAGTGTGTTCACCCGTCGCCGCCATTTGTGCGGCTTTTTGCTTTTTATAGCTCAGTGCCGACGCCGGAACCGGCATCACCTTGCCCGTTTCTATCCAGGTACGTAAACGGCTGGCATCGGCAAAATGGGTGTATTTACCAAACGCATCCATCACCACCAGCGCCACCGGTTTGTTGTTGATGACCGTGCGCATCACCAGACAGTGACCCGCCGCGTTGGTAAAGCCGGTTTTGGTGAGCTGGATATTCCAGTTATCGCGGTACACCAGATGGTTGGTGTTGCGGAACGGCAGCGTATAGGCCGGGTTGGCAAAGGTGGCCATATCTTCACGCGTGGTACTTAACTGACCAATCAGCGGATACTGTTTACTGGCAATCAGTAATTTAGTGAGGTCACGGGCGGTCGACACGTTATGAATGGATAACCCTGTCGGTTCCACAAAGCGGGTCTTAGTCATCCCCAGTGATTTCGCTTTGGCATTCATCGCTTTGATAAACGCGTTATAACCGCCAGGATAATGATGCGCCAGGCTTGCCGCCGCACGGTTCTCCGATGACATCAGCGCCAGCAGCAGCATGTCTTTGCGGCTGATTTCACTGTTCAGCCGTACACGAGAATAGATGCCTTTCATTTCTGGCGTCTGGCTGATGTCTACTTTCAGCTTTTCGTTCAGCGGCAGTCGTGCATCCAGCACCACCATCGCCGTCATTAATTTGGTGATCGACGCAATCGGACGCACAAGGTCCGGATGGTTCGAATAGATGACCTTGTTGGTATTCAAATCAACAATCATCGCACTACCAGACGCAATCTCGGGTTGAGAGGCCGCTGCGGTAGCCGCCGTTTTCGCCACGGCTTGGGGTGCAAAAGGAACTGCCAGCACCAGGGCAAGGCTTAATAATGAAACTCGAAATTTAAGCATGATGAGATTTCTGATAATGGTTCACGCACGTCACAACGCACACCGCCCGAGATAGAGAATAATCTCAAGCTAGCGCAGGCATCATAACCACCCGGCAGCATTGCCGCCACCGGAGAATCATCTCGAAATGCTGCGTTGCTGGCTTTTACACCAGCAACGCAGAGTAGACAGGTTGTTAGCTTAGAACAATCGGTATCCATACCCCCACAGGATAACCGTAATCGCCAGCAGAACTTCGAGCACCAGGACGCCAATTGCCAGCGTTGAGCTGGAAAAGCTGAGTCCTTCCTCTCTGCTGATATTCAGGAATGTCGGGATGCCGAGATACAGCAAATAACCGGTGTAAAACAGCGCGATTGTTCCGACTAAGGCACACAGCCAGACCAGCGGATACAGCGCCACCAGCCCACTTAAAAACAGCGGTGTGGCGACATAGCCGGCAAAGACCATGCAATGTGCCAGCGACGGACGCTGCGGATAGTTACGTGCCATCCACCAGATAACCCTGCCCATCACGGCCACGCCGGCCAGCATCACACCGTAAAACAGAATTGCCATCGCAAATCCGGTCAACAGGGATAACTGCAATACGTTGCCGTCGCCAAAACTCCAGCCAATTTGCGTGGTGCCAATAAATGCGCAAATGACCGGGATGGCCGCCATCAGCAGAACATGGTGGGTATAGTGATGCGAAACACTTTCGTTTTCGCTGTTGATCACGTGCATTTCACGATCGGGATGGGAAAATAGCCCCCAGACATGGTTCATGCCGCCCCCTTCTTGTCAGCTCCAGACCTCAACACTTCAAGTATAATTCAGCTTTTGATTATTTTATGTACACGGTAAAAATACCGATGCGCTGGGTGACGGCTTTTCCGGCATCAACAATTCATCAGGTGTATGCTAATGGTTGTGGAGGTCATACAGACGTATGGATATAAACAATCTTATTGCCCAGTACGGCTATGCGGCGCTCATCATTGGCAGCCTGGCCGAAGGCGAAACCATTACCCTGTTGGGCGGTGTGGCGGCGCATCAGGGATTACTCAAATTTCCGCTGGTTGTTGTCTCTGTCGCGCTGGGGGGAATGATTGGCGATCAGTTGCTGTATCTGCTTGGTCGTCGTTACGGCGGCAACATTCTCCGTCGCTTCTCGCGTCATCGGGCAAAAATTCAGTATGCACAGAAAATGATCCAGCGGCGCCCATACCTGTTCGTGGTCGGGACACGTTTTATGTATGGCTTTCGGGTCATTGGCCCCTTGCTGATTGGTGCCAGTCACCTGCCGCCGAAAATCTTTTTACCGCTGAATATTCTCGGCGCACTGGTCTGGGCATTGCTGTTTACTACCCTTGGTTATGTGGGTGGAGAAGTGGTCGCGCCGTGGCTGCACAGTCTCGACCAGCATATCAAGCATGGGGTATGGCTGATTCTGGTTGTTGGGCTGGTGGTGGCGGTCCGCTGGTGGATGAAACGGCGCAATAAACAAAAAACCGACCCGACAGCCTGAATCTGCCGGGCCAGACTCTCAGGATGCGTGGTATCCGCCACCCAGGGCGCTGGTGAGCTGAATAGACGCATCCAGCCACTGACCTTGTAGTATCAGGCCGTTACACTGTTCACGCAGTGCCGGAATTTTTGCCTCACTGACGCGGGAGCCGGCGATAATCCCGGCGTTGAACCGCGCCTGCGCAAGCCCCACTACCCGCTGCGCGTCATGTTCGATCTGCAGCTGATGCTGATTCTTCTGCGCCAGCGTATCCACCTGCGTTGCCGCACGCGCGACATCATTCACCGCATCAACCACCGCTTTATTGTAATTGGCCACGGTCAGGTTACTTTGCGCTTTGGTGATGTCGAGATTCGCATTCAACCTGCCGCTGTCGAAGATCGGGAGCGTTAATCCGGCGGTGACCCCCATTTGTTGGGCAGAATGGCGGAACAGATCGCTCAGATGTAAAGCATCCTGCTGCAGGAAGGCCATCAGGTTAACGTCGGGATAAAATGCCGCTTTTGCCGCATCAATACTGCTCAGAGAAGATTCAATGTACCAGTGAGCCGCCTGCAGGTCCGGTCGGCGGGCCAGCAAGGAATAACCTAACTGGGACGGCAACTGGCTTTCGACGACCGGCATCGTGGTGGCATGCAGCTTCAGCGAGGTGGACTGCGTGTTGGTCAGCGCGCTCAACCGCGCCTCGATGACCTTCATTTTCCCGTTGACGTCGTTGAGTTGCTGCTCCGTTTTACCGGAATCAATATCGGTTTCAACGCCTTCTACCGAGGAGGTCAACCCGTTTTGGTACAGCTCGCGATCGACGGTAATCACATTTTGCTGCTCGGTTTCGATTTGCGTCAGCACGGTCTTCAGCGCCGCCTGCGTCTGCCATTCCCAGTATAAGCGGGAGACACCGCTCGCCAACAGCTGTCGGGTTTGCTCGCGCTCAGCTTCACGCGCTTTGACTGCACCAATGCGTGCTGTTACCTCCGCCCGATTCTTACCCCACAGATCCAGGTTCCAGCCAGCGGTTAATCCCATGGTGCCATTGGTGTACCACGGCCCGGTGGTGCCCGCCGCCGGATCGGTGAGGGCAAACGGTCCCATCAAGCCTTCTGCCGACATTTTCTGGCGCTCGACGTCTGCCGAGAAATCAATCTGCGGACCATCCTGCGCCTCAACGGCCTTCGCCTGCGCCTCTGCCAGTTGGATACGCTGCTCTGCCACCTGCATATCAGGCGAATTCTTTAATGTGCTGTCAATCAACGCATTCAACTGGGGATCGTGATATGCCTTCCACCATTGGCTATCTGGCCAACCATTTTTTAATGCCGCGGGTAACGTAGAATCCACACTTTCAGCGGGCGTCTGCTGTGAGAGCGACTGGCGGGTATCGTGCATTGGGGCACAACCGGGCAGCAGAATAAAAAGCGGCAAGCATGCCGCTGCAAGAAGCACAGAATTACGATTCATGGGGATATACTGGTAAGAAATGATGTGCAAAGAGTACGACTTGTCGCAGATGCTTTTTTAGTTACGCGTGGCAATACATCTTTGGACATCAAAATATATAATTAGAAAAATATATCTCCGTTTAATAATACGGATAAAATAATTCTAATAATTTATGAATGGAGGCACGATGTCACAAAATATCTATGATGATCCGCACTTCTTTGCCGGATATGCCACGCTGGACCGCTCCGTAAAAGGACTCGACGGCGCGCCCGAATGGCCAGCATTACAGGCCATGCTCCCTCCGTTACAAGGTCAGCGCATTCTCGATCTAGGCTGCGGATACGGCTGGTTTTGCCGCTACGCACGCGATAACCACGCGGCAAGCGTCGTGGGCTTAGATATTTCAGAGAAAATGTTAGCCCAGGCTCGCAACATGACCACCGGAGAGGGTATTTCGTACCAGCGCGAAGATCTTGACACGCTGACGTTGGCCGCGGATTCCTTTGAGCTGGTTTATAGCTCGCTCGCCTTGCACTATTTGCAGGATATAGAGCGATTATTGGTAACCATTTACCAGGCGTTAACACCAGGCGGAATGTTGATCTTTTCGGCAGAACACCCAATTTATACAGCGCCCCTCACCCAGGGTTGGATAAAAGACAAAACCGGGCAACTCTCCTGGCCGGTGAATCACTATCAGCAGGAAGGTGAACGCATCAGCAACTGGTTTGCTGAAGGGGTAAAAAAACAACACCGCAAGCTGGCAACCTGGATCAACGCGCTGATTGGCGCCGGGTTTGAGATTGTCTGTGTTGATGAGTGGGGACCGTCTGCTGAACAGATTGCCGCCAACCCCGCGCTGGATGAAGAGAAAGAGCGCCCGATGGTGTTTCTGCTCAGCGCACGTAAGCCGGCATAACTGTGCCTGCAGGCAGAGTTTTCAATAGTTTCCTATACTAAATTTGAACTTACCAAAAAGGGAAGGCTAATGAAAATTCTGCTGTGGGCTATTTTAATTATTTTTCTGATTGGACTGTTGGTGGTGACTGGCGTGTTTAAGATGATTTTCTGACATCAATGCCGGATGGCGGCGTAAACGCCGTCTCCGGCCAGTAATATAATGACCGGTTAAATCTCAATGGCCTGAATCGCCCGCGCGATATCCGGTGAATTATTGAGAGCGCGAATCTCCTGAAACAGCGTCGTCGCTTCGGCATATTCTTTGCGTAAATATCCCAGCCACTGCTTAATACGCGCCACATGATATAGCCCGGTATCACCCTGCTTTTCCAGACGGGTATATTTTTTCAGTAATGTCACCACGTCGGGCCACGGCATCCGCGGTTCGTTATATTTCACCACCCGACTCAGGTTCGGGATATTTAGCGCCCCGCGTCCGATCATCACCGCATCACATCCGGTGACCGCCATACAATTTTGCGCGCTCTGCCAGTCCCAGATTTCACCGTTGGCGATAACCGGAATCGTCAGACGCTGGCGGATCTCACCGATAGCCTGCCAGTTGATATGCTCCGCTTTATATCCTTGCTCTTTGGTGCGGCCATGAACCGCCAGTTCGCTGGCACCCGCCTGCTGAACGGCATCGGCGATTTCAAACTGCCGGTCGCTGCTGTCCCAGCCCAGGCGCACTTTCACCGTTACCGGCAAATGACCCGGCACCGCCTCGCGCATCGCCTTCGCACCCTGATAGATAAGTTCAGGATCTTTCAATAGCGTTGCGCCGCCACCGCTGCCGTTAACCAGTTTTGACGGGCAGCCACAGTTCAGATCAACACCGTACGACCCCAGCTCAACCGCGCGGGCCGCGTTCTCTGCCAGCCATTGTGGATGCTGCCCCAGCAGTTGGATGCGCACCTGCGTGCCGGATGGGGTACGGCTGTTGTTATGCAGCTCCGGGCAGATCCGATGAAATACTTTTGCTGGCAGGAGCTGATCCACCACGCGCACAAATTCGGTGATACACAGATCATAATCATTAACTTCAGTCAGCAGCTCGCGCACCAGTGAGTCGAGCACGCCTTCCATCGGCGCCAGTAAAACACGCATATTGTTACCTGCAAAAAAGAGAGGCGCTATGGTAGCGTCTCCGTACAAGAGATCAAAGCACTGTCAGCAGCACACAGGCGTCAGCCTGTCGATTGGGGCTATTGCCTGATGTTCCAGTTATCTATTTCCACTATGCTTAGAATTCATGATGTGATCGGTAGCACGTTTTTGAGTTTAATTGTATGATGAATAGGTCTCGTCAAGGGTTTCTACTATGAGCAAGTCACTGAACATTATCTGGCAATATTTACGCGCGTTTATCCTGATTTATGCCTGCCTGTATGCGGGTATTTTTCTTGCCTCACTGCTGCCTATCACCATCCCGGGTAGCATTATTGGCATGCTGATTCTGTTTGTTCTGCTGGCATTACAGATACTGCCAGCGAAATGGGTTAACCCCGGTTGCTACGTCCTGATTCGTTACATGGCGCTGCTGTTTGTCCCGATTGGCGTCGGGATCATGCAGTACTTTGACTTGCTGCGCGCGCAATTTGGACCGGTCGTGGTGTCCTGCACCATCAGTACGCTGGTCGTTTTCCTGGTGGTCAGTTGGAGCTCACACCTTGTGCACGGTGAACGCAAAATCGTTGGGCAAAAAGGGTCAAAAGAATGATGGCGTATATCTGGTGGTCGTTACCCCTCACGCTGGCGGTATTTTTTGGCGCACGTAAGTTGGCAATGCGGATCAAAATGCCGCTGCTAAACCCGCTGCTGGTTGCCATGGTGGTGATTATTCCTTTTCTGATCCTGACCGGCATTCCCTACGATCACTATTTCAAAGGTAGCGAAGTGCTGAACGATTTACTGCAACCTGCCGTGGTCGCGTTGGCATACCCGCTGTACGAACAGCTGCACCAAATCCGCGCCCGCTGGAAATCCATTATTGCCATCTGCTTTGCTGGTAGCATTGTGGCGATGGTCACCGGGACCACTATTGCGTTACTGATGGGGGCATCGCCAGAAATTGCCGCATCTATAATGCCTAAATCGGTCACCACGCCGATCGCCATGGCGGTGGGGGGTAGCATCGGCGGTATTCCTGCTATCAGCGCCGTCTGCGTCATCTTTGTCGGGATCCTGGGTGCCGTGTTTGGCCACACACTGTTAAATGCGATGCGCATTCGCACCAAGGCGGCGCGTGGACTGGCAATGGGGACCGCGTCACACGCCCTGGGTACGGCACGCTGCGCGGAGCTTGATTACCAGGAAGGTGCGTTCAGTTCCCTGGCACTGGTTATTTGCGGGATCATCACCTCGCTGGTGGCCCCCTTCCTGTTCCCGGTGATTCTGGCTGTAGTCGGTTAGCGCCATTTTTAGTTCATTTATTTGCGATGCGTTGCACATTTTTCATTTAAGTTTCATGAGTTGCATACACAGTGAGATTTGGATCACATATAAAGCCGTAACAGGCCCGTAAACTACGATTCCATTACATTGTTATGAGGCATCGCCATGCATCCACGTTTTCAAACTGCTTTCGCCCAACTCGCGGGTAACGTGCAATCAGCCCTGGCCCCCCTTCTGGCGGATGTCCATTTCCCCGCCATGTTGACTGCGGAGCAGGTCTCTTTGCTGAAACGCGAATCGGGACTGGACGAAGACGCGCTGGCATTCGCTCTGCTGCCGCTGGCTGCCGCCTGCGCACGTACCGATCTGTCCCATTTTAACGTTGGTGCCATTGCGCGCGGCGTCAGTGGCAACTGGTATTTTGGTAGCAATATGGAATTCCTCGGCGCGACGATGCAGCAAACCGTTCATGCCGAGCAAAGCGCCATCAGTCACGCCTGGCTGCGCGGAGAAAAGGGACTCGCCGCCATTACCGTCAACTACACCCCCTGCGGCCACTGCCGTCAGTTTATGAACGAGCTGAACAGCGGGCTGGATTTACGCATTCATTTGCCGGGTCGTGAGCCGCACGCGCTGCGTGACTACCTGCCGGATGCTTTTGGTCCGAAAGATCTCGACATCAAAACATTGCTGATGGATGAGCAGGATCACGGCTTTGCGCTGCAAGGTGACGCGCTGACGCAGGCGGCGATCGCCGCAGCCAACCGCTGCCATATGCCGTACAGCAACGCCCCAAGCGGTGTGGCACTGGAATGCAAAGACGGTCAAATCTTCAGCGGTAGCTACGCTGAAAACGCCGCTTTTAACCCCACGCTGCCTCCGCTGCAGGGTGCATTAAACCTGTTGAATCTGAACGGCTACGATTACCCGGATATTCAACGCGCCGTACTGGCAGAAAAAGCCGATGCGCCGTTGATCCAGTGGGATGCCACTGCCGCTACCCTGAAAGCTCTGGGCTGCAACCGCATCGAGCGCGTTTTGCTAGCGTAAAAAGGTCGTCATGTAGGCCGGATAAGCCAACGCCGCCATCAGGCATTATCGCCATAGCCTGATGGCGGCGCGTTAGCGTCTTATCTGACCTACATGCTCTAAACAGTATTGCTGAAAATCCCCTCAATCAGACTGCTGTTTCTTGCGCTACGCCGTCGAGTACAGTAGCCTGATTAACATTCCATCCTATTGCCGAGTTATCTACATGTTAAAGCGCGTGTTTTACAGCTTGTTAGTCCTGATAGGCTTACTGCTGTTGACGGTGCTTGGCCTCGACCGATGGATGAGCTGGAAGACGGCACCCTATATCTACGACGAATTGCAGGATTTACCCTACCGTCAGGTCGGCGTGGTATTAGGCACCGCGAAATACTATCGCACCGGCGTAATTAACCAGTATTACCGCTACCGCATTCAGGGCGCATTAAACGCGTATAACAGCGGTAAGGTGAATTATCTGCTGCTCAGCGGCGACAATGCCCAGCAAAACTACAACGAACCGATGACGATGCGTAAAGATCTGATTGCCGCTGGCGTCGATCCTGCCGACATCGTGCTTGATTACGCCGGTTTCCGTACACTTGACTCCATTGTGCGCACCCGCAAAGTATTTGATACCAACGATTTCATCATTATCACTCAGCGATTCCACTGCGAGCGCGCGTTGTTTATTGCGCTGCATATGGGCATTCAAGCCCAGTGCTACGCGGTACCGTCGCCAAAAGATATGCTGACCGTACGCGTACGCGAATTTGGCGCACGTTTTGGCGCCCTGGCCGATCTCTATCTTTTTAAACGTGAGCCGCGTTTTTTAGGTCCGCTGGTGCCCATCCCGGCCCTGCACCAGGTTCCGGATGATGCGCAGGGCTACCCGGCGGTCACGCCTGAACAATTGTTAGAATTACAAAAGAAACAAGGAAAATAAGCATGGATGTGCAAACCCTCTTCGTCGTTTTAGCCTTTCTGTTAATCCCTGTATTTTGTTTTCGTGAAGCCTGGAAGGGCTGGCGTACAGGTGCGGTGGATAAAATAAAGAAGAACGCCCGTGAACCCGTTTATGCCTATCGTCATCAAGAACCGCTGCAATTCTGGTCATACGTTCTTGTTTACGCCGGATGCGGATGTTTATCTTTTGGCATGGTGATTTATTTAATCTTTTATCGATAAAATCCAGTTATTAATATTAGCGCTTGAGAATAGCTAATATTATGATAATAATTCCTATTTTAACATAAGGGATTAATGCTGCTTATCGGCATTTCCCTCACACCATCTTTTATTTGTGAAACCTTTCACAGAATACTCTTCCTGCAATGCTTAGCCTTAAGAAAGGCTTTTTTATTTTTATATTTTGTTATTAACAGTTCGCCTTAATTTACTCAAGCATTAAGGAAGAAAAGATGCCACAACAAAATTATCTGGATGAGCTAACGCCCGCTTTCACCCCCTTATTAGCAATAAAAGAGGCCTCGCGCTGTTTATTATGTCACGATGCCCCCTGTAGTCAGGATTGTCCGGCACAAACTGACCCAGGGAAATTTATCCGCTCCATCTATTTTCGCAATTTTAAGGGGGCAGCCGAAACTATTCGCGAAAATAATGCGCTCGGCGCCATTTGTGCTCGGGTATGCCCCACCGAAAAATTATGCCAGCGTGGATGTACGCGCTCAGGAATAGATAAACCGATCGATATTGCACGGCTGCAACGTTTTATTACCGATTTTGAACAGCAGACTGCGATGAAAATTTATCAACCGGCAACCAAAACACGTGGCAAAGTCGCCATTATCGGCGCAGGGCCAGCTGGGTT
This sequence comes from Citrobacter sp. wls829, assembly GCF_005280825.1. NCBI lineage: Bacteria > Pseudomonadati > Pseudomonadota > Gammaproteobacteria > Enterobacterales > Enterobacteriaceae > Citrobacter > Citrobacter sp. wls829. The sequence goes on along the minus strand of NZ_SZWP01000068.1, from coordinate 53,816 downwards.
GCAGGCCAGCGTGACGTTGAGTAACCTGGGTTATGACGTAACGATCTACGAAAAGCAGGCTCAGCCGGGTGGCTGGCTACGCTTTGGCATTCCTGAGTTTCGCCTGCCTCAATCCGTGGTGGATCTTGAGATTGCCCGTATCGTTGAAATGGGCGTCACCATCAAGTGCGATTGCGAAGTCGGCAACACGATCGCCGTCGAACAACTCAAAGCTGAAAATCGCGCCGTGCTGGTGACTGTTGGGATGTCTTATGGTTCCACCCTGCCATTGTTTGATGAGGCGGATAACGTTGAGATCGCCGTCGATTTCTTGCAACGCGCGCGACGGGCGCACGGTGATATCACCTTACCGCAGAGTGCGTTAATTATCGGCGGGGGCGATGTCGCCATGGATGTCGCCAGCACGCTGAAACTTCTCGGCTGCCCGTCAGTTACCTGTGTCGCTCGTGAAGAATTAGCTGAATTTCCCGCCAGTGACAAAGAGTTTACCAGCACGCAGGCATTAGGCGTGTCGATCATCGACGGTTTTACGCCGGTAGCGGTTGCCGGAAATAAAGTCACCTTTAAACACGTGCGTCTGCTAGGGGAACTCTCTCTTGAAGCCGAGCATATTATTCTCGCCGTCGGCCAACACGCACAGTTGGATGCGTTTCACGCGTTAACAGCGCAACGTAATCTTATTGAAACCCACAATTATCAAACCGCCGATCCGGTTATTTTCGCCGCTGGCGATATTGTCAAAGGAGATAAAACCGTGGTGTCTGCCGTGAAAACCGGTAAAGAAGCCGCTCAGGCAATTCATCACTATTTAGAGGGGGTTTGCTCATGTTAACGAAAGATCTTTCTATTACCTTTTGCGGCGTAAAATTCCCCAACCCGTTTTGCCTCTCTTCTTCTCCGGTAGGCAACTGCTTTGAGATGTGCGCCAAAGCCTATGACACCGGCTGGGGCGGCATTGTGTTTAAAACTATTGGTTTTTTTATTGCCAACGAAGTCTCCCCACGATTTGACCATCTGACAAAAGAAGATACCGGCTTTATCGGCTTCAAGAATATGGAGCAGATTGCCGAACATCCGCTGGAAGAGAACCTGGCCGCCATTCGTAAACTGAAACAACATTACCCTGATAAGGTGCTGATTGCGTCAATCATGGGCGAAAATGAGCAGCAATGGCAGGAGCTGGCACGACTGGTTGAAGAAGCCGGTGCAGATATAATTGAGTGCAACTTCTCGTGTCCGCAGATGACTTCACATGCGATGGGCAGCGATGTCGGGCAAAGCCCGGAGTTGGTTGAGAAATACTGTCGGGCAGTTAAACGCGGTTCCTCTCTACCGATGTTAGCCAAAATGACGCCTAATATCGGTGATATGTGCGAAGTCGCTCTGGCGGCTAAACACGGAGGCGCTGACGGTATCGCGACCATTAACACCGTAAAATCCATCACCAATATCGACCTGAAGCGGAAGATCGGCATGCCGGTGGTCAACGGGAAATCCAGTATTTCTGGCTATTCCGGGAAGGCGGTAAAGCCCATCGCACTGCGCTTTATCCAACAACTGCGTTCACACCCAGAACTGCATGATTTCCCGATTAGCGGCATTGGCGGTATTGAAACCTGGGAAGATGCCGCCGAATTCTTGCTGTTAGGCGCAGCCACGCTGCAGGTCACCACCGGGATCATGCAGTACGGCTACCGTATTGTGGAAGATATGACCAGCGGACTGTCGCACTATCTTGCCGATCAGGGGTTTAACTCACTGGAAGAGATGGTCGGTCTTGCCAATGCCAATATTATTCCGGCTGAAGATCTTGACCGTAGTTACATCGTCTACCCCCATATCAACCTCGAAAAATGCGTCGGCTGCGGACGCTGCTATATCTCCTGCTATGACGGCGGACATCAGGCGATGGAGTGGGATGAGCAGACCCGTACACCGCACTGCGACACGGAAAAATGCGTCGGTTGCTTGCTGTGTGGTCACGTTTGTCCGGTCGCCTGCATCGATTTAGGCGAGGTCAAATTCAAAACAGGTGAGAAAGCACATGCAGTAACGCTGTAACACAAGTAACAAAAAGCCCGGTGCAGTCATTTCTCTGCCCCGGGCTTTTTGTTGTCTATCGTTACTTCTTACGCGCGTATTTCAGTGAGTCCAGCGCCACGGCGAAGATAATAATGCCGCCTTTAATGATGTACTGCCAGTAAGGGTTCACGCCGATGTAGGTCAGGCCATAGTTGATGACGGTGAAGATTATCACACCGGTCACTACGCCAAAGACGGTACCGACCCCACCACTGAACGACACGCCGCCCACGACACAGGCCGCAATGGCATCAAGCTCATACATAAAGCCGAGGTTGTTGGTTGCCGAGCCGATACGCCCGGCTTCCAGCAAACCACCGAAGGCATAGAACACCCCGGACAGCGCATAGATAATCAGCAGGTTCAGCGCAACGTTAACACCCGACACTTTCGCCGCTTCCGGGTTACCGCCAATGGCAAAAATGTTTTTACCGAAGCGGGTCTTATTCCACAGTACCCAAACAAAGGCCACCGCAATCAGCGCATAGAAGGTGATGTAGGAGAGTCGGAAACTGCCCAGCGCAATAAAGCCCTGCGCAAAGGTGGAGAACCCGCTGTCAAAGCCAGAAATAGGCGATGCCCCAACGAAATCGTAATACAGTGAGTTGATCCCGTACACGATGATCATCGTACCAAGGGTAGTGATAAACGGCGTCACATTCAGGTAAGCAATGATGATACCGTTCACCAGGCCGATAATGGCACCGATGGCACAAACAATCAGTACCACCACGATGATCGGCATAGTGGCCATTTCCGGGAACACCTTGTTGGCGTTCTCCATAGATTGCAGCAACGTTGCGGCAACCACCGCCGCCAGGCCAACCTGACGCCCGGCTGACAGGTCAGTACCCTGGGTAACAATCAGTCCGGCTACACCCAGCGCGATAATAATACGCACCGAGGATTGGGTCAGAATGTTACTCAAGTTCAGTAAGCTTAAGAATGTGGGATCCTGGAAAATAATAATGGCCAGCAGAACTAAAAGAACAACGTAAATTCCGCCTTCTTTCAGGTAAGTAAGAAAACTTTTCTTATTTAACGCACTCATGAGGAGCCCCTAATCTTAAAGGTGCAAAGACGCAAGACGGAGGATTTCGTTTTGCGTTGTTGTTTTTGTGTCAACAATTCCAGCCACGAGACCATTGCTCATAACCAGAATACGATCGGTAATACCCAGCAGTTCCGGCATTTCAGAGGAGATGATAATAATCCCCTTCTCCTTTTTCGCCAGTTCTGCAATTAGCTGATAAATTTCAAATTTTGCACCAACGTCGATTCCTCGCGTGGGTTCATCCAGCATCAGTATCTCTGGCTGCGTTAACAACCAACGACCAATAACCACCTTTTGCTGGTTACCACCGGACAGGGAACCAATTTGCGTACGATGGCCCGGTGTTTTTACCCTCATTGAGTCAATAACCCATTGGGTATCGCTCTTCATGCGGGAATTATCCAACAGACCCACTTTATTTTTATAGTTCTGAATATTGGAGATTAACGAGTTAAATCCAATATCCAGATAGGCATAAATACCGGTTGAACGGCGCTCTTCCGTGACCAGCGCAAAACCATGGTTAATGGCTTCATTGGCGCTGTGGTTATTAATTTTTTTGCCGTGGAGCGTAATCGTACCCGATGATTTTTCACGAATACCAAAAAGGGTTTCAACGATATCCGTGCGTTTTGCGCCGACTAAACCGGCAATACCGAGGATTTCCCCTTTATGCAGATCAAAAGAGATATCACGAATTGACGGTTGACGTAACGACGTCAGATTGCGTACTTCAAGAATCACTTCACCAGGCGTGTTCTCTTTGTCCGGGAAACGTTGGTTCAGCGAACGTCCCACCATCATGGCGATGATCTTATCCATATCCAGCCCTTCAAGCGGCTGGGTGGCAATCCACTGGCCATCACGCAGGACGGTGATTTCATCGCACAACTGGAAGATTTCTTCCATCTTGTGAGAAATATATACGATACCGCAGCCACGTTCTTTCAGCTTACGGATGATGGTGAACAGATGATTAACCTCTTTTTCGGTTAACGATGAGGTCGGTTCATCCATGATGACGATTTTGGCGTCATACGAAAATGCTTTGGCAATTTCTATCATCTGCATTTGTGAAACCGATAACGTACCGACACGCGCACGCGGATCGATATCAATATCCAGCTCATCAAATATCGCTTTGGTATCACGGTACATTTTATCCTGGTCGACAAACATCCCTTTGGTGGGATAACGCCCCAGCCACATGTTGTCCATCACAGAACGTTGTAAAACCAGGTTTAATTCCTGGTGTACCATTGAAATACCGTTTTCAAGCGCTTCTTTAGCAGAATGAAAATCGATTTCTTTACCCTGAAATAAAATACTGCCGGAATCTTTTTGATAGATCCCAAAAAGACATTTTAATAATGTCGACTTTCCAGCACCATTCTCGCCCATCAAGGCATGAATAGAATGTGGGCGGACTTTTAAATTAACATTATCAAGAGCCTTAACGCCCGGAAAGGACTTGTTGATGCCGCTCATTTCCAACAAGTATTCGCCTGACGACTGAGTATTAGTGCTGACCATAATTATACCTTGTTGGCCTTGCAAAGCGTGTTATTAAGGGCGCAACCAAATTGCGCCCACAGACGGAGTATTTATTTGTTGGTGAACTCTGCCAGATTATCTTTATCGACGCCGACGTAAGGAATACGAACGATTTTATTCTCGATTTTCCAGGTCGTGCCATCCGCTGCGCCTTTGCCGGCTGCCAGGTTTTTCGCCAGATCGAAAGTCGCTTTCGCCTGGTTGTTAGCATCGTTCAGCACGGTACCGGCCATTGCGCCAGATTTAACCAGTGCCAGTGCTTCTGGCAATGCATCCACACCAAATACCGGTACGCTGGTTTTGTTGTGTGCTTTCAGCGCTTCTATCGCACCCATTGCCATAGCGTCGTTGTTCGCGATAACGACTTCAATTTTGTTAGCATTTGGACCGGACATCCACGCATCAACTTTATCTTTCGCCTGAGCGGTATCCCACATAGCGGTATCTAACTGCAACTGCTCAGTTTTAATGCCCTTGTCGTTCAGCTCTTTAATCACGTAGGTGGTACGTGCTTCAGCATCCGGGTGTCCCGGCTCGCCTTTCAGCAGAACAAACTGAATTTTACCGTCTTTGTTCAGGTCCCAGTTCGGGTTTGCCGCCCAGTGCTTAGCAATCAAATCGCCCTGAATGATGCCGGATTCTTTGGAGTCAGTACCGACGTAGAAGGCTTTGTCATAGCTGTCCAGCGCTTTACGAGAAGGCTCTTTGTTGAAGAACACGATAGGAACGTTCTGACCGCGTGCTTTCTCAATGACCGTGCCCGCTGCTGCCGGGTCAACCAGGTTGATCGCCAGAGCTTTCACGCCTTTTGCCAGCAACACATCAATCTGATCGTTTTGTTTAGACTGATCGTTCTGGGAGTCATTCATCAGCAGCTGTACATCTGGCGCCGTTTTGGCATCTTTTTCGATTGCTTTACGTACCACAGACATAAAGTTATCGTCATACTTATAAATCGTCACACCAATACGGGTATCAGCAGCGTGCGCAGCCGCACCGAATAACATGCTTGCCATTACAGCAGACAGGGTCAACACCTTCTTATTCATGGTATCTCCGGTTTTATTATGCAGGGTAGTACTTGAGATAAATGCTCGGCGGGACAGAACGTTACTAAACTGTTACTGAACGCCGAAGCTCACTTTTAAAAATATTTCTTCCGTGTCTGGCAACGCTCCAAAAACAGGCTTTAATTGTTGTTTAAGACGCCCACACCTCGATGAAAGTGATTATTCACCGTTACATAGTAGTTACAGCGCAACAAACAGTGTCATCATAGCTATCGCATTGTTAAGATACTGTGAATTTACTCACAGATTGAAAGCGGTTACATCAGGTGACATTATCAGTTAGTGATCGGTGCCGCATTCTGCCGCAACGCCACAGAATGACGTCGCACCAACGTCGGCATAAAACAGTGCGTTGCCGCCGGATCCAGCGTACCCGCCGCCCCTTGTAGCGCAAGCTCCGTCGCCATTTTCGCCATTGACGCAATGGGGTAGCGCACGGTGGTCAGTTGAGGGTCAGTGTAACGGGCAATCGGGATATCATCGAAACCAATGATAGACAGGTGTAATGGAATGGCGATGCCGTTGTCTTTTAACGCCGTCAGCGCTCCGGCAGCCATGTTGTCGTTGTAGGCAAAAACCGCCGTCAGCTGCAAATTGCGCCCCAACAACTCCACCATGGCTGATTCGCCCCCCGGCATATCCGGTGAACCGGTACCTACCCAGCTTTCCGCCGGCGTAATACCGTGTTCCTGCAACGCGCTCATCCAGCCCTCTTTGCGCATCGCATCATCTTCAATTCGGTGGCTTGACGCCAGGTAGCCAATACGTTGATGACCGTTATTGAGCAGCATGCGGGTGGCCATTTTAGCTCCGCTGATATTGTCCAGGCAGACACAGCGATGGGCGTAACCCGGCACAATGCGATTGATGAGCACCATGCCCGGGATGTGTTCCATAAACTCGCCTAGCTCGCGATCGCTCAGCGCTTTTGAGTGGACAATCAAGGCATTACAACGTTGGCGGATCAGGACTTCGATGGCATGACGTTCTTTTTCAGCTTCATGATAACTGTTGCCAATCAGCACATATTTCTGGTGCTGCTGAGCCACCAGATCCACGGCTTTCACCAATGCACCAAAAAACGAATCTGATACATCCATCACCACGACCCCAATGGTGTCGCTCACCTGCGTCGCCAGCGCTTGCGCATTGGCATTGGGTCGATAGCCTAACTGTGTCACAGCCTTCATTACCGCTTCACGGGTGTCAGGACTCACCAACGCACTGTTATTCAGTACGCGGGAAACCGTCGCTACAGAAACGCCAGACTGCCGTGCCACATCACGTATGGTTACCATATTCACTGCCCTGTTTAAGATTGCGGTTGCCCACGGACACCCCAGGCTGTGTATTTTGTCAGCACGAGGTACAGGACTGCGTGAGTCATGTCACAGGAATGAAAACGGTTACATCCATTTTGTTAATGAATGTGATCCAGATCGTTATCTGGATGTTCGCGGCAATGATGTCCCTGAAGCACGCAGGGTTAATTGACGCCATAGCCACTCCACCGGGCCCTGCCGGTAAAAATGCAGCCAAATGACGGAGAAAAGCAGGTTAACAGCCCAGACGGGAATAACGAAAAACAGCAGAGTCAGCCGGTCGAATTGCATAAACAAACCGAACTGATAAAACACCGTGGTGCAGATAAGCGTCTGCAGTAGATAATTAGTCAGCGCCATACGTCCTACGCAGGCAATAGCGATAACAATCTTAAAGCGACTCAGTTGCGGCCAGAAACCAAACATCAACGCAGCGTAGCCGATGGTCTGAAACGGCGCGCTCAGTTCACGCGGGGCTTGTAGCAGGAAAGCACACCAGCGGTACGCCCAGTCGAGATGCCACTGCAGCATAATCGCAGGCAGATTGATTGCTATACCGGTCACCACCAGCAGCATACCTGTACGTCGATAATGCGACAAACTGTACTGCCCTTTCAGCCAGCCACTGCGCATTAATGCGGCACCCAACAGCATCATCCCCGCCAGTTGCCAGCCGTACTGCGCCCCCAGCGCCAGCAGGCTGTTTGACAGCATATCCACGCGGTTACTCACCGCCTCCATGCCGCCATTAATCTTCCAGTACTTTTCATACAGCAACGCGGAGGCATCCGGTGTCCAGGCGCGACTGGTTTCCCCCCCAGAAATCGAACCCAGCAGCAGCAGTACGCCGATCCCCACCAGATACAGCAGAGCACCGGTGTTAAACAGGCTTTTTACCGATGGGGCATCACGAATCAGCCGCCAGCCGATCAGGCCGATTAAGCCATACGCCAGCAGGATATCGCCATCCCAGAATAGTAAGCCGTGAATAAACCCCAGTAAGACCAGCAGCGTGAGTCGCGACTGGATCCAGCGTTTTCCGCGTGGCAGCAGCATTTGCAGGCCCGCGCCGAAGAGCAGAGCGAACAGCGTGAGGAATTTCACCTGCGCGAAGAGATCGAGCACCGCCCAGGTCCAGGCATCCGATAAAGTAATGCTGCCAGACCAGGCCGGGTTGAGATATGCCGCCTTTGGCAAACCAAAGGCGCTGATATTGAGAAGCAGGATCCCGAGGATGGCAACGCCACGAATAAAATCCAGCGTGACATTACGCTCCATGGTCCTGCCCTTGTCAGTTGTGGTGACGTACAGCGCGCAGGAATTCCTGACGCGTATTCTGGCTGGATTTAAATAATCCACCCAGTGAGGTGGTCGTAGTGGCGCTGGTCGCATCGCGAATACCGCGCGCTTTCACACAGTAATGCACCGCATCAATCGACACCGCCACATTATTGGTTCCCAGCAGGGTTTGCAGTGCGGTCAGGATTTGTTGGGTCAGACGCTCCTGCACCTGCGGACGCTGGGCAAAGAATTGCACGATACGGTTAATCTTCGACAAACCAATCACGGATTCTTTCGGGATATACGCCACCGTCGCTTTGCCATCGATAGTGACAAAGTGATGTTCGCAGGTGCTGGTCAGCGTGATATCACGAACGGTGACCATTTCATCAACCTTCATTTTGTTTTCAATGACGGTGATTTTGGGAAAATTGGCGTAATCGAGACCGGAAAAAATCTCATCGACATACATTTTTGCGATGCGATGCGGCGTTTCCATCAGGCTGTCATCGCTCAAATCGAGATTGAGCAATTGCATAATCTCGGTCATATGGCCGGAGATAAGACGTTTGCGCGTTTCGTTATCCATCTCTTGCACGGGCGGGCGCAGCGGTGTTTCGAGACCACGCGCAACCAGCGCTTCATGAACCAGGGCCGCTTCTTTACTGAGTGATGACATTTATTCTTCTCCTGCAGGTGTGGCGCCTCTGCCCTGCGTGGGGCAAAGTTTTTAGGCTGTGTCACAGCCAGAACATTGTGCGTGAGGCTGCGCACATAATCCAGTATTCACCGCGATAATTATTGAAATTGGCACCGCCTTTCAGCGTGTGGCTTTCATGCACCGCTCGATCGGGTCGATACGGAGTGTTAACGCGAGGTTATATAGATGATGATGTATGTTTGCCCATTGCGGAAGTGAAAGTTACTCACGGCATCATGAATTATCTGTATTATGGTGAATTCGCAAACATATTCAGATTCAACACAACAAGGAGCCGTGCATGGAAATGCTCGAAGAGCACCGCTGTTTTGAAGGCTGGCAGCAACGCTGGCGTCATGATTCCGCCACCTTAAATTGCACCATGACCTTCAGCATTTTTCTCCCACCGCCGCGCGAAAATACGCCGCCTCCGGTACTGTACTGGCTGTCGGGCCTGACCTGTAATGATGAAAACTTTACCACCAAAGCGGGTGCGCAGCGCATTGCGGCTGAGTTGGGGATCGTACTGGTGATGCCGGATACCAGCCCACGCGGTGAACACGTTGCGAACGATGACGGGTACGATTTAGGCCAGGGCGCCGGCTTTTATCTCAATGCTACCCAGGCCCCCTGGGCCGCGCATTTCCGCATGTATGATTATTTGCGGGATGAGCTGCCGCAGCTTATTCAAGCGCATTTTAACGTCAGCGAGCGCTGCGCCATCAGCGGACACTCCATGGGCGGTCACGGCGCATTGATTATGGCGCTGAAAAATCCCGGCAGATACACCAGCGTTTCCGCCTTTGCACCGATTGTTAACCCCTGTCGCGTGCCGTGGGGCGTGAAGGCGTTTAGCGCCTATCTGGGCGAGGATAAATCGACCTGGGCCGAATGGGACAGCTGCGCGTTAATGTTAGCCAGTAAACCGGAAGAGGCAATTCCAACGCTTATCGATCAGGGTGATAGCGATCAGTTCCTTGCCGATCAGCTCCAGCCCGCCGTACTGGCGGAGGTAGCCCGTCAGACCGCGTGGCCGATGACGTTACGTATCCAGCCAGGCTTTGATCACAGCTATTACTTTATTGCGTCGTTCATTGAAGATCACCTGCGCTTCCACGCGCAGTATCTGCTGAAGTAACCCCCCGAGGGCGCAAGCCCTCTTTGTTTCTCCATCATTCCTTCACTTTTTCTCCATTTTTATTTCGCTGCTATCTCTTTGATTTTATAAACACTTCCCAGAATACCATATCAAACACAAATGATTTCTATTATCATTTGTGTTTACAAAAATTCATACTTTTGTACAATCCCTCCGCTTCTTTACTGAAAAGAGTCCTTAAAAGACAAATACATACAATTGTCATGGCCTTTCACATGACACGCAGTTAGATTCATTTAAATGGAATGATACAAATGACTATACCTCACGTTAAGGCCGTTGCTGCCGCAGTATGCGTCGCCAGCCTCCCATCACTCGTCTATGCCGCTGACCAGGATACCGTAGTGGTCACCGCGACCGGTTTCGAGCAAAAGATTCAGGATGCCCCCGCCTCTATTTCTGTGATCACCAAGCAGCAAATTGAGGATAAAGCCTACCGCGATGTCACCGATGCGCTCAAAGACGTGCCTGGCGTTGTCGTCACGGGTGGCGGTAGCAGCAGTGATATCAGCATCCGCGGGATGGCCTCGCAGTACACGCTCTTCCTGGTCAACGGTAAGCGGATCAGCACACGCGGCACACGACCGAACAGCGATAACTCCGGCATTGAACAAGGCTGGCTGCCGCCGCTGGAATCCATTGAACGCATCGAAGTGATCCGTGGCCCCATGTCATCGCTGTACGGCTCCGATGCAATGGGCGGGGTGATTAACGTGATCACCAAAAAGGTATCGAATACCAAAGGCTGGAGTGGTTCTCTACATAGTGACGCCACCTTCCAGGAAGACCGTGACTCCGGCGATATTTACCAGACTAACGCCTATGCGTCCGGGCCGCTGATTGACGGATTACTCGGCGCAAAAGTCACCGGGTTATTCTCTCACCGTGCCGAAGATGAAATCGTCAATGGTTATAACGAACAGCGTATGCGTAATGGGGGATTAACCCTGAACCTTACGCCGGATGATAAAAACGACATTGACTTCGATTACGCCCGTGAACTGCAGGATCGCGACAGTACGCCAGGTAAATCCACAGCAGAAGAAAGCTGTCGCAACGGAAGCTGTAAGCCAAACAGCAAAAGCGAAAACAAGTATGTGCACACGACCTATTCATTAACCCACAGCGGTTACTACGACGACTTCAACACCACCAGCTATATTCAGCAGGAAGAGACCGATAACCCGGGTCGTCAGATGAAGTCCTATAACACTATTTTTAACAATCAGAACCAGATTTTCCTCGGGGCACATACCCTGACGGCAGGCGGACAGTACCGTTATGAAAAACTGCGCGATAATGGTAACCAGCTGGAAGCGGCAGACGGTCTGAACAAGCTGACCCGCTGGAGCTGGGCGCTGTTTGCTGAAGATGAATGGGCCGTAACCGATACCTTCACGCTGACCGGCGGCCTGCGTATGGATAAAGATGAAAACTACGGTGATAACTGGACACCACGCGGCTACGGCGTATGGCATCTCAGCGATCAATGGACCCTGAAAGGCGGCGTGTCTGCAGGCTACCGCGCGCCGGATCTGCGCCAGTCGTCAGCAAGCTGGGGACAGGTGACTGGCGGTGGTCGTCTGAACGGCATCATTGTGGGCAACCCGGATCTGAAACCGGAAAAGAGCCTGAGCGAAGAAATCGGCCTGCTGTGGGATAACGGCAACGACCTCAACGCGGGCGTGACGCTGTTCAACACCGACTTCAAAGACAAGATCACCGAAGTTCGCCGCTGTAACAGCAGTGCCGATCCGGCCTGTACCATCGGCGGTACCCACTATGATTTTGTCAGCGATCGCGTTAACGTCGATGAAGCCAATATGCGCGGCGTAGAATCCACCTTCGGCTGGAAAATCACCTCCGATCTCAACTGGACGGCAAACTACACGTTCACCGAATCTGAACAGAAAAGCGGTCAGTTCTCCGGTCAGCCGTTAAACAAAATGCCGAAGCATATGTTTAACACCACGCTGGACTGGCAGGCCACGCAGGATCTCGGTTTCTGGAGCCGTCTGAACCTGCGCGGGAAAACCTCTGAGTACCTGAGCCGTACGTCGATGGCTCAAGGGACACCGACCTATACTCAAGTCGATGTTGGTGTGCGTTACTACGTGAGCAAGGATGTGCTGGCCACCGCTGGCGTGTACAACGTGCTGGATAAGCAAATCGATTACGAGACCTATGACACCATACTCGATGGTCGTCGTTACACGGTTGGCCTGACCTATAACTTCTAAGTTTGACGCAATAAAAAACCCCGGCATTTACCCTGCCGGGGTTTTTTGTTATTTCCTGCCAAAATGCTTAAGACGATTTCTTCACGCGATCCGGGAATTGCATTTCGCTGTAACGCACGAAACGCGTCCCTCTGGTCAGTTTATAGCCGAACCAGATAATCAGGAACAGCGGAATACCAATATAGGTCGCCATCACGCCGCCCCAGTCAATGGTGTCTCTCAGGAACGCTTCGTAGTTTTGCCCCAGGGTGATGATCAGGCACAGCACGAACGCAAAGATCGGTCCCAGCGGGAAGAAGCCTGAACGATACGGCAGATCGTTTATATCACGCCCCTGCATCACATAACCGCGACGGAAGCGATAGTGGCTAATGGCAATCCCCAGCCAGGCGATAAAGCCCGTCATACCGGAGGTGTTCAGCAGCCACAGGTACACGGTCTGGTTGCCAAACATGGAGGTCAGGAAACACAAACCTGCCACCACCGTGGTCGCATACAGCGCATTACGCGGGACGCCGCCACGAGACAATTTGGCGAAAATACGCGGCGCTTTGCCGTCGCATGCCAGGGTGTAGAGCATGCGCGTTGAGGCATACATACCGGAGTTACCCGCCGACAGCACCGCGGTCAGGATCACAGCGTTCATTACCGCAGCCGCAGAAAGCAGGCCCGCGTGCTGGAAGACCAGCGTAAACGGACTGACGCTAATGTCTTTCACATCGTTGCGCAGCAGGCTTGGATCGGTATACGGAATAATCAGGCTGATAATCAGGATCGCGAACACATAGAACAGCAGGATTCGCCAGAACACCTGACGCACCGCGCGCGGAATGTTCTTCTCAGGATCTTCAGATTCACCCGCCGCAATACCGATAAGTTCAGTACCCTGGAAGGAGAAGCCGACGATCATCGCCACACCAATCATGGCTGCAAAGCCACCGGCGAAAGGTGCATCTCCCGTAGTCCAGTTGCTCCAGCCCACCGGCTGAGCGCCTTTGAAGATGCCGAAAATCATCAGCACGCCAACCGCGATGAAGATAATCACGGTGGTGACTTTGATCAGCGAGAACCAGTACTCTGCTTCACCAAAACCGCGAACAGAGATGTAGTTCAGCAGGAAGATGACGCACAGGAACAGCGCACTCCAGATCCAGCCTGGCGTATCCGGGAACCACCAGCTCATCACCAACTGCGCAGCGACCAGGTCGACGGCAATGGTGACCGCCCAGTTGTACCAGTAGTTCCAGCCCAGCGCGAAGCCAAAGCCTTCTTCTACATAGTTCTGACCGTAAGTGGAGAACGAACCAGAAACCGGCATGTACGCAGCCAGTTCACCGAGACTGGTCATCAGGAAGTACACCATCAGGCCAATCAGAATATAGGAAAACAGCGCGCCGCCTGGACCCGCCGCAGAAATGGTTGCACCAGATGCAACGAAAAGACCCGTACCGATGGAACCGCCAATGGCAATCATCGTCAGGTGGCGCGCCTTCAGTTCACGACGTAGCGTGGGCGCTTCTGTGGTTTTAGTTTCGGAAACCATGGGAAAATGCTATCCATCCAAAAAATGAGGCGCGATTGTAGCAGACGAAATGGCATTCTTCCGGCACAAATACGCTGTTATAAGAGACCTTCATGACTGGCCGTGGATTATAAGTAAAGCCGAAAATAGTCGGCATGCTGCCTGAAAAAATATCGCCGCCCTACTGCTGGTCGCTGTAGCGTAAAAAGCGCAGCAGCGCATTGGAGAGATGTTTTTGACGGTGATGGACACGCCAAAGAGTACGGACTAAACGCGGTAACGGTACAGGCACTTCACTCAGCGTTCCCGCCTGTAGCTGCTCCTCAATCACCCGACGTGACAGGCAGCTAATCCCTAACCCATGACGCACAGCATGCTTAATGGCCTCGGAGTTACCCAACTCCATGGCCATCTGAAATCGCGGCAAATGAGATAACAGTAGGTAATCCACCAATTCACGCGTACCGGACCCGCGCTCGCGCAGGATCCACGGTGAAGCCGCCAGTTGTTCAAGCGTAACGGGACCTTTTACCAGCGGTGACGTCGGTGCAGCAAACACCACCAGCTCATCCTCCAGCCAGGGTTCTGAGATGATTTCCGTACTGTGGCAGGGCCCTTCTATCAGTCCAATGTCGACCCGGAAATCCAGTACGGCATTAATTACGTCCAGGCTGTTCCCCACGCTCAGTTCCAACGGCAGATCGGGAAAATCATGACGATAGTGGGCAATCATGGCAGGTAAAATGTAATTGCCGATGGTGCTGCTGGCATAGACGCGAATCGCCCCATTATCTTCCCGGAAAAGCTGTTCTATCTCGGCCGTTTGCTCAAGCAGCGCCAACGCGCGGGGATAGAGTAAACGCCCGTGCTCATTGACCACCAGACGTTTACCTACGCGATCGAACAGCTGTACGCCAAGCTGGCCTTCTAAATCAGTCAGCGCTGCGCTCACTGCGGATTGCGACAATGACAGCATGACAGAGGCCTGGGTTGTCGAGCCACTTTTCAGTACCTCGGCAAACACTTCAAGTTGTCGCAGGGTGATATGCATGGTCGTTTTCCTCTAGATGGCCCGTGTTTACCACTTATTCAGATTAATTATAAATATATAATCAATTTTATTTTTAAACCACTTCACCTTACTATTTTCTCCAAGAAATCATTCCATTGACAGGAGGGGTTATGACCGAACTCGCCCTAAAGAATCATCGACGTACAGTGTGGCATTTTATTCCGGGGCTTGCCCTGAGCGCAGTCATCACCGGAGCCGCGTTATGGGGTGGTTCTATCCCCGCGGTTGCGGGGGCCGGGTTCAGCGCCCTCACCTTAGCCATTTTACTGGGGATGGTCCTCGGCAACACCGTCTATCCGCACATCTGGAAAAGCTGTGACGGCGGCGTACTGTTTGCGAAACAACATTTATTGCGACTGGGGATCATCCTTTACGGCTTTCGTCTCACCTTCTCGCAGATTGCTGACGTTGGCGTCAGCGGGATTGTGATCGATGCGTTGACGCTGACCAGCACCTTTATGCTTGCCTGCTTCCTCGGCCAGAAGGTGTTTGGTCTGGACAAACACACCAGCTGGCTGATTGGTGCCGGGAGCAGTATTTGTGGTGCCGCGGCAGTACTGGCAACAGAGCCGGTCGTGAAAGCAGAAGCCAGTAAAGTGACGGTCGCTGTCGCCACCGTGGTCATCTTCGGTACCATTGCTATCTTCCTGTACCCGGCGATGTATCCGTTGCTTTCGCACTGGTTTAGCCCTGAAACCTACGGGATTTACATTGGGTCAACCATGCATGAAGTCGCACAGGTTGTCGCTGCCGGACATGCGATTAACCCGGATGCAGAAAACGCAGCCGTTATTGCCAAAATGCTGCGCGTCATGATGCTGGCTCCGTTCCTCATCCTGCTGGCAGCTCGTGTGAAACAACTGTCTCCGGCTAACGGCGGCGAAAAGAGCAAAATCACCATTCCGTGGTTTGCCATCCTGTTCATTGTGGTGGCGATATTTAACTCGTTCCACCTGCTGCCGCAGTCTGTGGTGAACATGCTGGTCACCCTCGATACCGTGCTGCTGGCAATGGCGATGGCCGCACTTGGGCTGACCACTCACGTCAGCGCGCTGAAAAAGGCCGGTGCCAAACCGTTACTGATGGCGCTGGTGCTGTTTGTCTGGCTGATTGTCGGTGGTGGTGCAATCAACGTTTTGATTCACAGCGTGATGGCATAATCAAACACGACTAACCCCCGTTGACCCGCTATACTCTCCCCTTTTATATTTGAGTATGGCGGGTTTTTCCCGTCATATTTCGAGTTGCATGCGCTGCTCAAAACGTATTGCGTTTTGTCCTGCAACTCGAACTATTTGGGGAATCAATTATGAAATATATTGGAGCGCACGTAAGCGCCGCTGGCGGTCTGGCCAATGCTGCTATTCGCGCCGCAGAAATCGATGCCACCGCATTCGCCCTGTTCACCAAAAATCAGCGCCAATGGCGCGCCGCGCCGTTGACTACTGACGTCATTGATAACTTCAAGTCGGCCTGCGAAAAGTATCACTTTAGCAGCGCACAAATTCTTCCTCACGACAGCTACCTGATTAACCTCGGCCACCCGGTCAGCGAGGCGCTGGAAAAATCACGCGATGCCTTTATTGATGAAATGCAGCGTTGCGAGCTGCTGGGGTTATCCCTGCTTAACTTTCATCCGGGCAGCCATTTAATGCAGATCCCGGAAGACGAATGCCTGGCACGTATTGCCGAGTCCATCAACATTGCCCTCGCGCAGACCCAGGGTGTAACCGCAGTTATTGAAAACACCGCCGGTCAGGGCAGCAATCTTGGCTTTAAGTTTGAGCATCTGGCCGCCATTATCGATGGCGTAGAAGATAAATCCCGCGTGGGCGTCTGCATTGATACCTGCCACGCCTTCGCCGCCGGATACGATCTGCGAAGCGCCGCCGAGTGTGAAAAGACCTTTGCCGAATTTGAACGTATTGTCGGCTTTAACTATTTACGTGGGATGCACCTGAACGATGCCAAAAGCACGTTTGGCAGCCGCGTTGACCGCCATCACAGCTTAGGTGAAGGCAATATCGGTCACGACGCCTTCCGCTGGATTATGCAGGATGACCGTTTTGACGGCATTCCGCTGGTGCTGGAAACCATCAATCCGGATATCTGGGCGGAAGAAATCGCCTGGCTGAAAGCGCAGCAAACCGATTCTGCCGCCGCCTGATCGGGCGGATTGAGTGAATAAAAAAGGGCCGAATCATCGGCCCTTTTGTGTCAGCAGCAGAAATTATGCTTTCGCCACCGCGTCCTCTTCTGGACGTTTCAGGAAGGCATAAGACAGACCCGCTACCAGCGTACCGGCAATAATCGCCAGCAGGTATCCCACCACCGGCGTAATCGCGCCAGGGATCAGCAGCACAAACAGACCGCCGTGAGGTGCCATCAGCTTCGCACCCACCGCCATCGACAGTGCGCCGGTCAACGCGCCACCGACGATGCAGCATGGCAGCACACGCATCGGGTCACGGGCGGCGAACGGGATCGCCCCTTCGGTGATGAAGCACAGGCCCAGCACCAGAGCCGCTTTGCCCCCTTCACGCTGTGCGTTGTCGAATTTACGACGCGCCACCAGCGTAGCCAGACCCAGCGCCAGAGGGGGAACCATCCCCGCCGCCATAATTGCCGCCATCGGTGCATACGTCTGCGTACTGAGCAGGCCGACACCGAAAGCATACGCCGCTTTGTTGACCGGACCGCCCATGTCGGTACACATCATGCCGCCAAGAATCGCCCCAAGCAGCACTGCGTTCGCCGTTCCCATGGTTTGCAGCCAGTGGGTCAGGCTTTCCAGAATACCGGCAACCGGTTTACCAATCAGGTAAATCATTGCCAGCCCAACTACCAGGCTCGATAGCAGCGGAATGATCAGGATTGGTTTCAGCGCTTCCATACTTTGCGGCAGCTTCAGCTTGGTGCTGATGAGTTTCGCCACGTAACCGGCAAGGAAACCGGCGATAATCCCACCAATAAAGCCAGAACCGGTACTAACCGCCAGCATACCGCCGATAAGACCCGGCGTCAGACCGGGACGGTCAGCGATGGAAAATGCAATATAACCCGCCAGAACCGGCACCATGAGCGCAAAGGCTGAACCGCCGCCAATTTGCATCAACGCCGCAGCCAGTGTGCCCGGCTCTTCAAATGCTTTAATACCAAAGGCAAAAGACAGTGCAATACACAGACCACCGGCAACCACCATCGGCAGCATGTAAGACACGCCGGTCAGCAGGTGACGGTATGCACCTGCGCTCTCTTTCTTACCTTCTGTTGCTCCGGACTGCCCATTCCCTACAGGCTGGTACGGCGTCGCTTCGTCTACGGCTTTATCCAGCTCTTGCTTGGTTTTCTTCAGCGCCAGTCCGGTAGAGGTGCGGTACATCGGTTTTCCGGCAAATTTCGCCAGATCAACTTCAATATCCGCCGCCACAATCACCAGATCGGCCTGCGCCACCTCTTCCGGGGTAATCGCATTGCCTGCGCCTACTGAACCACGGGTTTCAACCTTCACCCACCAGCCGCGTTTTTTGGCTTCGGTTTCAATGGCTTCCGCCGCCATAAACGTATGCGCCACGCCGGTCGGACAGGCCGTTACCGCCACCACGCGTTTGGGGCCACTGCTAACTACAGGCGCTGCCGCAACCGGTGCGCTGTAGGGTTTCGCATGACCTTTCGCTTCGCTCAGGAACAGTTCAGGATGCGCCACCGCACGGGAGATATCTCCCAGCCAAACTTTTTTGCCGTTCAGCGCACTGTCGTTAGGGAGGGTGTCACCCAGGACAATCGCCATCTCTGCATCATTCGGATTATCGATAATATCCAGATGCGCTTTTTGTGCCGCCGCTCCAAGCAGGGTTTTCGCCATGTAAGCGCGAGCCTGGCCGAGATTAGCGTCAATAATCAGCAGCGTTTTCATTATGCCTCTCCTGCTGTCAGTTAAACGGTTTTAAGTCGACGCGCGCCATCATCGCGGCCAACTGAGGACGATCGGTAATGCCGACATTGCTTTGGCTTACCGCCAGGGCGGCAACGGCAGTCGCCAGACGCAGAGTGTGTTCGCTGGACTCACGCATCAGCAGGCCATAAATCAGACCGCCAACCATCGAATCCCCTGCGCCTACGGTGCTGACCACCTCAACTGACGGCGGTTTAGCAATCCATTCGCCAGAAGCGTTAACCCACAATGCACCTTCCGCACCGAGGGAAATCACCACATGCGCAATACCCTGCTCACGCAGTGCATGCGCAGCTTCAATCACATCTTTCATTTCTGGCAGCTTACGGCCCGCCCAGATTTCCAGCTCACGACGGTTGGGTTTCACCAGCCATGGCGCCGCTTTCAAACCTGCAACCAGCGCTTCACGACTACTATCAAAGATAATGCATGGACACTGACTGCGCAGGCGCGTCATCCAGTCGGTGAAGGCTTCCGGACTCACGCCGGTTGGCAGACTGCCGCTGACGCAGACCATGTCGAATTGGCCCAACCAGCTCAGGGAGTCATTCACAAAGCGTTCCCAGTCCGCCGGGGTGACTTCAAAACCGGAGAAATTGAAGTCAGAAACTTCACCGTCTTTTTCAGTCAGCTTGACGTTAATACGGGTACGCCCCTGCACCACCTGAAAACGGTTGGCAATCCCCAGTTCGCTGAACAACTGCTGAAAGCCATCCTGGTTATCTTTACCCAGAAAACCACCCACCGTGACGTCGATCCCCAGATCTTTCAGTACCTTGGCAACGTTGATGCCTTTACCCGCGGCATGCAGGCCGGTCGTTTTTACCAGGTTCACTTCACCGCGTTCAATTTCCGGACAAAAGCCGACCAGGTCATAGGCTGGATTCAGGGTAATAGTTGCGACACGTCTGCTCATTATGCGCCCTCCCCAAGACCGGCTGCGATGGCCTCGCCAATCGCTTTCAGCGCCTGTTCAGCATCTTCGCCCTGGGCGGTAAAGCGCAGGTGATGTCCTTTCTTCACGCCCAGCGCCACAACTTTCATCAGACTGCGTCCATTTGCCGGTTTTCCGGTTCCATCAAGATTTGTCACGGTAATTTCACTGTTAAATTGTTTAATGGTATTCACCAGCATGGTGCCCGGACGGGCGTGTAAACCATGCTCATTGCGCACAACAAACTCTGCGCTCAGCACATCATCAGTTAACGCATCATCACTGGTCAGCAGGGCCAGTACGGTCGCTGCATCCGCTTTCAGCAAGCGGTCAGCTTTATTTTCCAGCAGCAAATCGCTAAGGCGCTTGAGCACTGCCACGGGCTGATCGTCATTCATCGCGACGGTCACCAATAGCGCGGCCGTCTCACCTTCTACGTCGAAGGCATTTGCCGCTCGGCTGAGCGCAACTGCGCTTCGCAGATTGCCTTGAGCACAATCATTCAGCCAAATCCCCTGGCCGAGGTTCAGCGGTTGCTCATTGATAGCCGTGGCAACAAAGTTAGCATCAACCGCACCCGCTTCTTTCAGACGCGCGGCGTTCAGGGCTTGCAGCGTGACCAGCGAACCGGCGACCACGTCCAGCGACAGCATGTCGTTGTCGAGCTTGAGCTGTTCGCTCTGCTTTTCACCCATCAGCAACGCACGCAGTTCTTCTGCGGTGGTGGCGGATTTCAGCTGTTCAGCCACCGAATCATCGCTGAGTACGTGTGTCAGCTGACGCAGTAAACCCAGATGTTCGTCAGAGCTGGCCGCAATACCAATAGCCACATATGCAACCTGGTCTTCACCCCAGGTAATACCTTGCGGAAACTGGAATACCTGCACCCCGGTTTTCAACACCTGATCACGGGTGTCCGTGGTACCGTGAGGAATGGCAATACCGTTGCCGAGGAAAGTAGATGTTTGCTGCTCGCGCGCCAGCATGCCGTTGACGTAGCCTTCCGCCACGTTGCCAGCCTGCACTAACGCGGCAGCAACCTGGCGAATGGCCTCTTCTTTATTTCCGGCCTGTTCGCCCGGGTGAATATCCTGAACAGATAACTGGAACATGGTTCTCCTCTCCTGCTGAATTGAAACGATTCAGCTAACATGAGAAAAAAGGCGCCACCCAACTCCAATACTTAAGAAAAGATGACGCTGAAACGTTTCAAGAAGTTTTGCGCTTTCTGCTTCAGCACGCAAGTAAAGTTAGCAATTTGCTTGCTGAATTTAGATATAACGCACATTTTTTCTTCTGTGCATCAATAATTGCTGACATAGAAAGGAAGCTAAGTTATCGATTTCAGCATCGTCAGCAGGCTGTTTTTACAGACTGAAATGCTATTTTGATTTTTCATGCCGATTTTGATTTCGCGCCCTGTTTATTTTCTGACAGGCAGCGTAAACTCCGCGTCTCTTCACATCACAGATATTGAAACATGCATAACACCCCGGTAGCCGCCTCCCCCAAGTCGTTTGATTTAACGTCTTCGGCGTTCCTGCTTGTCGCTTTTCTTACGGGTATCGCCGGCGCATTGCAGACCCCTACGCTCAGCCTTTTTCTGACCGATGAAGTTCATGCCCGTCCGGGTATGGTCGGTTTCTTTTTTACCGGTAGCGCTGTCATCGGCATCCTGGTAAGCCAGTTTTTAGCTGGGCGTTCTGATAAGAAGGGCGATCGCAAAAATCTGATCGTTTTTTGCTGCGTACTGGGGATGCTGGCCTGTGTGCTGTTTGCCTGGAACCGTAACTATTTTATCTTGCTGTTTGTCGGCGTCTTCCTCAGTAGCTTTGGATCGACCGCTAACCCGCAAATGTTTGCCCTCGCCCGCGAGCATGCTGACCGCACGGGCCGGGAAGCCGTCATGTTCAGCTCTATTTTGCGTGCTCAGGTTTCGCTGGCATGGGTGATTGGCCCGCCGTTAGCTTACGCGCTGGCTATGGGTTTCAGCTTTACGGTGATGTATCTGAGTGCCGCCGTTGCGTTTATCGTCTGCGGCGTCATGGTGTGGTTGTTCTTACCGTCGATGAACAAAAATGCGTCCCTCGCCACGGGCGCGGTGGAAGCCCCGCGTCGTAACCGGCGCGATACGCTGTTGCTGTTCGCTATCTGTACATTAATGTGGGGCACCAACAGCCTGTACATCATTAATATGCCACTGTTTATCATCAACGAACTGCATCTGCCGGAAAAACTCGCAGGCATTATGATGGGCACCGCCGCCGGGCTGGAAATACCGACGATGCTCATTGCCGGATATTTTGCTAAACGTCTGGGCAAGCGTTTGTTGATGCGGATCGCCGTGGTCGCCGGTTTCTTCTTTTATGCCGGAATGCTGTTGGCGCATTCGCCGGTCATTCTGCTCAGCTTGCAGCTGCTGAACGCGATTTACATCGGTATCCTCGGCGGTATTGGCATGCTCTATTTCCAGGACTTAATGCCAGGACAGGCGGGCTCTGCAACCACTCTTTACACCAACACCATCCGCGTGGGCTGGATTATTGCCGGATCGCTGGCCGGTATTGCCGCTGAAATCTGGAACTACCATGCGGTGTTCTGGTTTGCGCTGGTGATGATTATCGCCACGGTCTTTTGCCTGGCGCGGATCAAAGACGTTTAAGGTGCGGTGAGCGCTTCAAGCTCAATAAGGTACACCATAGCCTGGCGCGTTGTCTGACCACACATTTCAGCGCTGGGCTGTAAGCCTGCACACACTTTTGGCCGCAGTGTGGAACCAAAAATTTTACAGCGCAGGAATTCATCAAGCTGAACGCATGGCGTATTGGCGGGCTTGCCCTCAGGCATGCCGGGGATGGGGCTGGAGATAGAAGGCGCAGTGCAACATGCGCCACAATCCGGACGGCATTCCATACAATATTCTCTTTAAGGTAAACCCGCGGATTGTGTAGGTAGCGAACAGTACCACCTTTTTTGCACCCGCAAAAGTGCGAATTCCGCTTGCCTGAATGACCCGGCGCGAGTAGTTTGACGCGATATTTTAGACACTCCTCACTACAGGATTTTTTCGATGCCAAGAGCGAACGAAATTAAAAAAGGTATGGTACTTAACTACAACGGCAAGCTGCTGATTGTAAAAGACATTGATATTCAATCACCGAGCGCACGTGGTGCAGCCACGCTGTACAAAATGCGTTTTTCTGATGTCCGTACCGGCCTAAAAGTCGAAGAGCGCTTCAAAGGCGACGATATTGTGGATACCGTCACCCTGAGCCGTCGTGGCGTTGATTTCTCTTACGTCGATGGCAACGAATATGTCTTCATGGATAAAGAAGACTATACCCCGTATACCTTCACCAAAGACCAGATCGAAGAAGAGTTGCTGTTTATCCCGGAAGGCGGAATGCCGGACATGCAGGTGCTGACCTGGGATGGCCAACTGCTGGCGCTTGAACTGCCGCAGACCGTAGACCTTGAGATCGTTGAAACCTCACCTGGTATTAAAGGTGCGTCAGCCAGTGCACGTAACAAGCCAGCCACCCTGACCACCGGCCTGGTGATCCTGGTTCCTGAGTATCTGAGTGCCGGTGAGAAAATCCGCATTCATATCGAAGAACGCCGTTATATGGGGCGTGCAGACTAACGTTTCTGCTAAGACACAGACTAAAAGGGACAGCGCACGCTGTCCCTTTGCTGTTTTCAGCGCTGACTGCTGAGATAAAAATCATCCATCAATAATGATTCCAGATACTGCTCATCCTCGCGCATAAAACGCACGATGACATTAACCGCCTGAGGGTAAAAGCCCTCGCCGTCGCGATGCAGACAGCTATCCCGGAACAATGATGCCCAGCACATAATATGATGATGCAAAAAGTAATATTGCTCGGCGACGCTCTGCTCTTTGCCTACCATTTTCGCCATTAACGCCAGCTGTACCGCAATATGATCGGCAGGTTCATTCTCCCGCGCAGCCAGCTCCTGTTCAACTAACAGCACATTCATTTGCCGTCGCTCTTCAGGTGCCGTCGTGTGCGGGTAATGCCCTGCATAAGGAGACACGCTCTGTGGAGGGGCCAGCAAAAACAGTGAAGCAAAATCGGCCGCCAGCTCCAGTTGTCGGCATTCGCGCCGCAGCACCTGAGCCAGACTACGCGCTAACTTTTTGACGTCAGCAGCCAGTCCGGGGATCCCCGTCAGTGAGGTCATCCACTCCCGGCTCTCCTCGCTCTCAAGACGGGCTAATTGCTTCTCGTCCAGTTCACGAAACAGCAGTTGCGAAAACCACTGATATACTGCTGCACGCTGCTGATGAATGTGATTATGCGGCACTGGCCCCCTCCTCTTTCACTGTCTCAGGTCCACCGAAAGCGGTTACTTGCGGGGCCTTCTGCTGGAAGCGTTCAACCTCTACCAGCACGGAATGCGCGGAAGGGCCTTGCGCCAGCTGCGATGTTCCAATATCCGCACTCAGGACATTCGGATCGCCATAGGTGCATAGTGTCCCGGTTTTCCCGCCTTCCTGCGGGGAATACCACGCGCCCTCATGAATGCGGATCACGCCAGCGGGAAAATCGGCGCTAATCACTACGCCCGCCAGCACCTGACCTCGGGCGTTAAAGACGCGAGCAATATCTCCGGCTTTTAAACCGCGGGCGGTTGCATCCTGCTCGCTGATGTAAAGCGGCTCTCTGCCAGCCACCGCGTAGGTGTTACGAAACGCCTCGCTTGAGCATAACTGCGAGTGCAGACGCTTGTCCGGGTGACAGGATTGCAGATGCAGCGGATATTTATTCGTCTTGCCCTGATGGCTACGTTCAAACGGCTCCATCCACACCGGGTGTCCTGGACAATCTTCATATTGAAAACCCGCGATGGTTTTACTGTAGATTTCAATAAGCCCCGACGGGGTGCCTAACGGATTAAGATCGGGCTGGTCGCGGAACTCACCGTGGCGCACCCACAGCTGCCCCGCCGGATATTCAATATATCCGTCCCCTTTCCAGAAGGTATCAAAGTCCGGTAAGGTGACGCCGAGCGATGCGCCCATTTTCACACCTTCGTCATAAAGCGCTTGTATCCACTGCATTTCATCGCGATTTTCACGATATGCCACTTCTTTATCAAAGCGCTTACACAGCCCGGCAAATACGTCAAAGTCGTGACGTGCCTCATATTGCGGTTTGACCACCTGACGCAGCGCCATCAGTCCTTTATTCGAATGCGTGCCAAACTGCTCAATGTCATTCCGCTCAAAGCGCGTAGTGACGGGCAGGACAATATCGGCAAAACGACAGGATGCGGTCCATTGATGATCTAACACCACGACGGTTTCCAGCTTCTTCCATGCCTCAATCATGCGGTTGCGATCCTGCTGCGCATGGAACGGATTGGCCGCGCTGTAGACGGCCATTTTGATATCAGGCCAGGTTAACGTTTCACCGTTGAAGGCAATTTTCTTACCCGGCGCAAGCAGGCAGTCGACGATACGCGAGGTGGGAATATGCGCCGATGCGCCACGAAAATCCGCTTTATATTTCGCCTCTGGGGGATTGTTAATACTTCCCAGCCCCGACAGCACAGGCCCGACCGACGTTACCGTTCCACCGCCGTTGTAGTGCCAGCCAAATCCTACACCGCCGCCCGGTAAACCAATTTGTCCGACCATGCTCGCCAGCACCACCAGCATCCAGGGATACTGCTCTCCGTGGTGCATACGCTGGACGCACCAGCCGCCCATAAACTGCGTGCGGCCTTTCACCAGCAGGCGGGCGAAGTCACGGATTTGTTCTGCGCTCAGGCCACAGATTTGGGCTGCCCATTCGGCGTTTTTCACCTGCTTGTCAGTCTCGCCCGTCAGGTACGGTAAAAACTGTTCAAAGCCGACGGTGTAATCGTTAATAAATGCCGTGTCGTACAGTTTTTCTTCATACAAGGTGTGCGCGAGCGCCAGCAGCAAAGCAACATCGGTTTGCGGTCGCAGCGCCAGTTGTTCAGCACCCAGATAGTTTTGCGATTTACTGCGCACCGGATCAACGCTGATGACGCGCATTTTGCCCTGTGCGACCGCCTCTTTAATCTGCTGCCAGTAGCCAAACGCTTCGTGGTCGGGTACCAGGAATTCTATCTGCAAATTCTTAATCGGATCGCAGCCCCACAACACGATGGTATGGGTATTCTCAATCACCAGCGGCAGCGAGGTTTGCTGCTCGTAGACTTCCAGCGAACCAATCACATGCGGCAAGATGACCTGTGCAGCCGCCGCCGAGTAGTCGCCAACGGTGGTGACATAGCTCCCGTGCAGGCCGAGCCCCCTGTCCATTGCGCCACCTGCTTTATGGTATTTGCCCACCATTTGCCAGTCGGCCAACCCGGTAAATACGCCGGAAGATCCGTAGTTTTTTTGCACCCGTTCCAGCTCTTCGTAAAACAGATCCAGCGCCCGATCCCAACTGACCCGCACAAAACGGTTATCACCGCGCTGGCTGCGGTCTGATTTTTCACGCTTACGTAACCAGTCCAGACGGACCATCGGGTAGCGGACTCGCGAAGGGTTGTAGACCACTTCACGTACTGCATTCAGCATATCGCACGGATATTTGTCGTGTTTAAAGGGCCGGGTTTCGGTCCACTCGCCGTTGACCACTTTGGCTTCAAAAGCGCCGTAATGCGAGCCGGACTGGATCCACTGTTCAGGGTTTTCTCCTGCCGCCCATACCTTTGATATCAGCGGGTTCGGCGCCAGCGCACTGGCGGCACCTACCGCCAGCATACCGCTCAGAAAACGGCGACGGGACGGATTAAAATCGTGAATATCCATACATTATCCTCTTTATTATTGGGGGGCAGGCACATCGCTGGCGTGCGTCTGGAGGTATTTCAACAGCGTGCGTTCTTCCACCGGATTAAGCCGGTAATAGGTCGACATCGCCTTCAGTCCGGCAATCCAGCCATTGGCGGTATAACGGATGGTCGGCGGTGTGCTGTGGCAGGCGCTGCAGGTGGATTGCAGCATTTGTTCCGAGTATTCCCACACCGGTGCAATACTGGTGATAAGCCCCTGCGCGGAGGTCCATGCGGTCACGCTCACTTGCTGCCACTGCTGGTGCGAATCTGGGTCAACCTGGGTTTGCAGAATTTTTACGTTTGCCATCAGGGAATCATCAAGCACCGCGGAGAAAACGCGTTTGCCCATAAACTGCGTGATAACCCGCCCACGGCCTTTGCTTTCACGCCACCCCGTCACTTCCAACTGGACATTACTGCCCTCTTTTTTCAGCACTCTGACTTCGGTGGCCGGAAAAAGTAGCGCTTTACCGGCGGGACTCCCAGCCGTTGCCGTCAGGGCTTTCTCGCCTAACGAAAACAGCGTGGTCGCCTCCGATGGCGTCTCTCCCTGGCGTTGGAGTTGCTTAAACCGATCGCGAAAACCGCTGCTCATATCAGGCTTGTGATGGGCAATACCTTTGTGACAGTCAATGCAGTTGCTGTCTTTCGCCGCCGCTGCGGTCATTTGTGCCGCTGCATTCGTCGATTGCTTGCCGTGATCCATCGCCTCATAGCTATGGCAGGATTTACAGGCCGCTGAATTATTGGCGCTCATTCGCGCCCACTCCCGCTGGGCAAGTTCTGCCCGTTTGGCGGTAAACTTTTCAGGCGTATCAATCGACGGGGAAATAAACGTATGGTAGAGATCGTTCAAGGCTTCCGTTTTGCGCAGAAGCGTCGGAACGATGCCTGGTGGAATATGGCAATCCTTACACTCGGCACGCACGCCGGAGGCATTGCGAAAATGTATGCTGGTCTGATATTCCTCCCCCACCGTACGCATCGAATGGCACGACAAACAAAACTCGGTGCTACTGGTGTAATGCACGCCTTGCCACGTTCCCCAAATGGCAAAGGCCATGGCAACGGCTCCACCGAATGCCCACCATAGTGCGTTCTTTCTCATCCACGACATATTTGGCTCCCTTATTTTAATAGCGACACGCTAAGGGATATTAAAAAAGGAGAATAGAGACACCGGCAGCAGAGTATAGGAACAGCGTTCACTCTATGAGGCGAGTCAAAATAGTTAAAAATGGAAACTCGTAATATGCGGCTATCGTTTTAATAAGGAATTTCTCATGCTGGCACTGTTTCTCAACAGAGAAAGCCGTACATCGCTGCAACTGCAGATCTTTCAATTTTATTTTCAGGCTATTCAGCGGGGGAATTTGCTGTGTGGGGACAAACTTCCTTCTATCCGCGAGCAGGCGCAGGCGCTGAATGTGGCCAAAATCACAGTCGTTATGGCGTATGAAAAATTGATGGCGGCAGGGTTGATTAAGAGCCGACAGGGTATTGGCTATGAAGTGATCTTTACTACACCAGTACGTACACCCGCGGCACACATACCGTTAGCCCAGGGTTCACCGCCGGTAAAGCCTGAGCCTGCAGGCGTTTCCACCGATGTTTATGGTGAGATGGGACGGGATTTTTATTGCCGGATGGGTGTCCCCGATCCCAATGCCTTTCCCTGGTCAAGCTGGCGAAAATGGAATAATGCTCCCAGCGTACTAAAAGAGCAATTGTTTACCCGATATCATTCACCAAATGGATTATTTTCATTGCGTGAGCAAATGGTCAGATACCTTAATCTATCCCGGGGAATTAATACTCGCGCAGAAAACATCATTATTACCAACGGAATTCAGGAAGGGTTATCACTGCTCAGCCAAATATTTATTATTCATCACGCGGCAAGTCAGGAAAAAAAGTGTCATATTGTGACCGAATCCCCTTGTTATTCTGGAGCCTGGCATCTGTTTAATTACTACGGTGCCGACATTACGCCTATCGCGGTGGATAATCAGGGACTGTGCACGGATAAATTACCCGAATATGCAACCCAACTTTGTTACGTGACGCCCGCACATCAGTATCCGATGGGGAGCGTGCTTTCAGTGGAGCGGCGTCTGTCGTTGCTGACCTGGGCGCAGCGTGTCGGGGCGTACATTATCGAAGATGATTATGATGCCGTTTTTACGTACGGCGAAAATCCCCTCCCCGCGCTGAAAGCCATGGATTATCACGATCGGGTGATCTATATGGGGACATTCTCAAAAACGCTGGGGCCGGGTGCGCGTCTTGGCTATCTCATTTGCCCGGATGAACTGCTCCCGGCAGTGCAGAATATGAAAGCGTTAAACAACAACGGCAGCCAGTGGTTATTGCAGCAGTTTCTCGCTGAGTTAATGCAAAATCAGGTTTTTTATACCCACCTCGGCAAACTGGCCTGCAGCTACGCGTCCCGGCTCGCGCTTCTCCGGGACGGTCTTTCTGCGCTGTTCCCCGACGGAAAAATTGACGGTGCAACGGCGGGCCTGCATCTCTCGTTACACATCGATCGCTCGCCCGACGTCATCGCCTTGCTGCAACAGCGCTGCCTGCAGGCAGGTGTTCGCTTTGATACGTTACAGGACATTGAAAATGGTTCAGAAGAAATCTGGCGCAAGGAGAACAACGCCGGGGTGATGTTTTTCGGTTTTGGCGGGTTGCAGTTACCGCAGATCAATAAAGTGCTGAGAGTGCTGGAGCAGGCGTTAATTCAGCCCTGAAGGCAGAACAGGGATCGAGCTACTCGCCCAATCCCTGTTGATGCCATTACAGCAGATCGCGGAACTGCGTTTGTTTCAGCGCCAGCTCAACGCCACGAACTTCTGCCAGCCCTTTCAGACGACCAATTGCGGAGTAACCCGGATTGGTTTTCTTGTGCAGATCGTCCAGCATCTGATGCCCGTGATCCGGACGCATTGGGATAGGACGCAGATCGCCCGCCTTCTTACGACGCTGTTCTTCACGCAGGATCGCCGCCACCACAGAGACCATATCTACGTCGCCCTGCAGGTGAGCACCTTCATGGAAGGTTTTCGGGTTATCTTCACGGCAGGTCGAACGCAAATGCGTAAAGTGAATACGATCGCCAAAGGTTTCAATCATTTTCACCAGATCGTTATCCGCCCGTACACCGTAAGAACCGGTACACATGGTGAAGCCGTTATAGATGCTGTCTACTGTTTCTTTCAACCACTGCATATCTTCAATGGTGGAAACAATACGCGGCAGGCCGAGGATCGGGCGCGGCGGATCGTCAGGATGCACGGCCAGGCGCACGCCTGCTTCTTCAGCTACCGGCACAATTGCGCGCAGGAATACGGCCATATTATTACGCAGATCGTCTTTGCTGATACCGTCATACTCCGCCAGGCGCGCGCGAAACTTGTCCAGCGTATAACCTTCTTCTGCACCCGGCAGACCGGCGATAATATTGCGAGTCAGCTTCTCTACATCGGCTTCGCTCATGGCATTGAAATAATCCAGAGCCTGACGCTGTTCTTCTGCGGTGTAATCCGCTTCCGCACCGGGGCGCTGCAGGATGTGCAGCTCAAAGGCCGCAAAAGCAATTTGATCGAAGCGCAGGGCTTTAGAACCGTCCGGGAGTTGATATTCGAGGTCAGTACGCGTCCAGTCGAGGATCGGCATGAAGTTATAGCACACGGTATCAATGCCGCAGGTCGCCAGATTACGGATACTCTGCTGATAATTGGCGATCCACGTTTGATACTGTCCGGACTGGGTTTTGATGTCTTCGTGAACGGGAATACTTTCCACCACCGACCAGGTCAGGCCCTTTTCAGCCAGAATAGCCTGTCGCTTTTGAATCTCTTCTACCGGCCACACTTCACCATTAGGAATGTGGTGCAAGGCGGTCACAACACCGGTTGCGCCAGCCTGACGCACATCATCAAGCGATACCGGATCGTTAGGTCCGTACCAACGCCAGGTTTGTTCCATTGCTTCACCTCACAAGTTGTTATACCAAATTAAGTTAGCTGCATGACGACTACCATACAGGCATCGGGAGGATGATCAACAGCACCCCAATGATTGATTGATCCAGCTCACATTCCCCGGATAAATAAGGCACACCAATTTAATTTGTTGTCATATAACTTTATACTGACATTGTTAATTAATGGTTAATTAGGTGTATTTAATGAAGACTATTGCCTCGGCGTCACTCCCCAAAAATGTACGCATGCCACAGTACGATCGCCAACGGTTAACCTCGCGGATCGTACATTTTGGTTTCGGTGCTTTTCACCGTGCTCATCAGGCATTGTTGACCGATCGCGTACTCAATACGCAGGGAGGAAACTGGGGGATTTGTGAGATCAGCCTGTTCAGCGGCGATCGACTAATGAGCCAGCTTCGCGAGCAGAATCACCTGTATACCGTGTTAGAAAAAGGCGCTGACGGTAATCAACCGATAGTGATAGGTGCCGTTAACGAATGCCTGAACGCCACGCTGGATTCGCTGGCGGCCATTATTGAAAAATTCTGTGAACCTCAGGTGGCGATTGTGTCGTTAACCATCACGGAAAAAGGCTACTGTATTGATCCGTCCACCGGGTCGCTTGATGTCACAAACCCACGCATTATTCATGATTTGCAGTCGCCGGATGAACCGCACTCAGCGCCGGGCATTATTGTCGAAGCCCTGCATCGCCGACGCGAACGCGGGCTGCCGCCGTTTACCGTACTCTCGTGCGATAACATCCCGGACAACGGGCATGTGGTGAAAAACGCAATTCTGGGCATGGCGCAAAAACGTTCGCCTGAGCTGGCGGCGTGGATACAACAGCAGGTCAGTTTTCCGGGCACCATGGTCGACAGAATTGTCCCCGCTGCAACCGACGAATCGCTGGAAGAAATTGCCCAAGCGCTGGGCATCGCTGACCCCTGTGGCATCAGCTGTGAGCCGTTTATCCAGTGGGTGATTGAAGACAATTTTGTCGCCGGCCGCCCACAGTGGGAAACCGTCGGTGTCCAGATGGTTGATGACGTGCTGCCGTGGGAACAGATGAAACTGCGGATGCTAAACGGCAGCCACTCGTTTCTGGCCTACCTTGGCTATCTGGCCGGATTTCAGCACATCAGCGATTGCATGCAGGATAACGCCTTTCGTGAAGCGGCTTACCGTCTGATGATGACGGAGCAGGCCCCCACGCTGCACATCACTAACGTCGATCTAAATCAGTATGCCGAAAGCCTGCTGCAACGTTTTGCCAATCCCGCACTGAAGCATAAGACATGGCAAATCGCGATGGACGGCAGCCAAAAATTGCCGCAAAGAATGCTGGAAGGGATCCGCGTACATTTATCACGGCAAAGCGACTGGCCTCTGCTGGCACTGGGCGTTGCGGGCTGGATGCGCTACGTGAGCGGCATTGATGATGCGGGTGCAGCCATTGATGTGCGCGATCCGTTGCGTGATAAGGTCCGCGCGCTTGTCGAGCACAGTTCCCTATCAGAGCGCGTCAGCGCACTGCTTTCCCTGCGCGAGATTTTTGCCCCCGATCTGGTGCAAAATCCGCAATTCGTCGAAGCTATCGAGCAGGCCTGGCAGAATATTGCGCAATATGGCGCGCATCAGGCCGTCATGCAGACGTTAAAAAATTAACAATTTCTGCCATTCAGCGGGACGAAGCACGCCTTCGTCCTCTCTGCCCTTCTCTTTTTATCCTTTTTTCGCCAGGATTGTTGAACGCTATAACAGCATTTGATGATTCTGGAGCCAACGTGACCAAAACCAACCTCATTACCGGTTTTCTCGGCAGCGGTAAAACCACCTCTATTCTTCATTTACTCGCCAACAAAGATCCCGCTGAGAAGTGGGCTGTGCTGGTCAATGAGTTTGGCGAAGTCGGTATTGACGGCGCGCTGTTGGCCGACAGCGGCGCACTGCTAAAAGAGATCCCCGGAGGATGCATGTGTTGTGTTAACGGTTTGCCGATGCAGGTAGGCCTTAATACGTTACTGCGTCAGGGCAAACCTGACCGGTTATTGATCGAACCTACCGGCCTCGGGCATCCAAAACAGATTTTGGATTTACTCACCGCCCCGGTTTACGAACCGTGGATCGATCTGCGCGCGACACTCTGTATCCTTGACCCTCGCCTGCTGCTGGATGAAAAAAGCGTCGCCAATGAGAATTTCCGCGACCAGCTGGCCGCCGCTGACGTTATCGTCGCCAACAAAACCGATCGCGCTACGGCTGAAAGTGAACATGCCTTGCAAACCTGGTGGCAGCACTACGGCGGTCACCGTCAGTTGGTTCATGCCGACCATGGACACATTGACACGCAGTTACTGGATTTACCGCGTCTGAATCTGGCAGAGCTTCCCACAAGTGCGGCACACGCCCACCAGCATGCCGACAAAAAAGGGCTGGCGGCACTGAGCCTGCCGGCACAGCAGCGCTGGCGTCGTAGTCTCAACAGCGGTCAGGGGCATCAGGCCTGCGGCTGGATTTTCGATGCGGACACCGTGTTCGATACCATCGGCCTGCTGGAATGGTCGCGTCTCGCGCCGGTAGGTCGCGTAAAAGGCGTCATGCGAATCAAGGAAGGATTGGTACGCATCAACCGTCAGGGTGATGACTGGCACATTGAGACCCAAAACGTCGCACCTCCGGACAGCCGTATTGAACTCATCTCGGACACCGAGACTGACTGGAACGCGTTACAGGGTGCATTGTTGAAGCTTCGTTTAGACGCTAACGCGTAAGGTTGCCTGCGATTTTGGCAATGGTGAACGACGATGAAAACCCGATACCCTTTTATTCTCCTGCTTAATATCGCAGGTCTGGCGCTGTTTCTGTCCTGGTATATTCCAGCCGGACATGGGTTCTGGTATTCCATCGATTTTGGTGTTTTCCATTTCTTCAACCAAAAACTGGTCGACAGCCCAATGTTCCTGTGGGTTGTCGCAATCACCAACAACCGCGCGTTTGACGGCTGCTCGCTGCTGGCAATGGGTGCCCTGATGCTGAGTTTTTGGCGCAAAGAAACCCCGGACGGTCGCCGCCGTATCATCGCAATTGGTCTGGTGATGCTGCTCACGGCGGTGGTATTAAATCAGTTAGGCCAGGCGCTTATTCCGGTTAAACGCGCCAGTCCAACGCTGATGCTGGATAATATTCATCGTGTCAGCGAGCTGCTGCATATTTCAACCAAAGATGCGTCAAGAGACAGCTTCCCGGGCGATCACGGCATGATGCTGCTTATTTTTTCCGCATTTATGCTGCGGTATTTCGGAAAAGTCGCAGGATTAATCGGCCTTATTATCGCTGTGGTTTTTGCCTTTCCTCGCGTAATGATTGGTGCTCACTGGCTTACTGATATCGTGGTCGGTTCGATGACCGTCGTTTTGATTGGCCTGCCCTGGTGGCTAATGACACCATTAAGCGACCGTTTGGTCACCCTGTTCACGAATTATCTCCCAGGTAAAAACAAACATTTTTTAAACAAATAACGCAGAGTAATTAACATCATCAGGGATACTTCTGATTCCCTGATGATATCTGACGATAATATCTCTTGCTGACTGTCATTCTCTTGTCATCTTATTCCTGTTGAAAATGAATGAATTGCGTGTTTTTCAGCCTAATTGTTCTTAATTTAGCCAATGCCGTTTATTCACTTTCTGTATCAATTTTTCTTATAAGAAATCACGTAAAATCACTCGCAATGACCGTGGCGATCGGGTAATCTCGAACTCGTTTTGCCTCGCGAGATAATTATTCTCTTTACGAATAAATTTGTGCGTTCCACCACAGATTTGACTATAAAGAATTGTCTCATCGTGCGTAGGTAATTAGTCTCGTCACGTTTGGCATTTTTTATAACGATATTTATCGTTAAGGACTTCAAGGGAAAACAAACAACATGGTCAAATCTCAACCGATTTTGAGATATATCTTGCGGGGCATACCCGCGATAGCAGTTGCGGTTCTGCTTTCTGCATGTAGCACAACGAACACCGCCAAGAATATGCATTCTGAGACGCATGCTGTGGGCAATGGAGATAACTCTTCACTGCAAGCCTCTCAGGATGAATTTGAAAGTATGGTACGTAATATCGATGTTAAATCTCGTATTATGGACCAATACGCTGACTGGAAAGGCGTGCGTTACCGCCTTGGCGGCAGCACTAAGAAAGGGATTGATTGTTCAAGTTTTGTACAGCGTACATTCCGTGAACAATTTGGTTTAGAGCTTCCTCGCTCAACCTACGAACAACAGGAAACGGGTAAATCCGTTTCGCGCACCAATCTGCGCACCGGCGATCTGGTTCTGTTCCGTGCGGGCTCTACGGGCCGTCACGTCGGTATTTATATCGGTAACAACCAGTTTGTACATGCCTCGACCAGCAGCGGCGTTGTTATTTCCAGTATGAACGAGCCTTACTGGAAAAAGCGTTACAACGAAGCCCGCCGGGTTCTGAGTCGCAGTTAATTCGTTTGGCAGCTATCCCTTGGCTATCCTGATGAGACAAATCAAAAGCACTGCTTAGGCGGTGCTTTTTGCTTTTCTTTTACACAACAGAAAAATCTCACGATAAGCGTCAATCCAGGCTATAGTCTTACAAATTAAGCGGTTTAATAATAAGCAGTTACTGCAGGTAAACATAAAGAACTATGTTCAAACGTGCCTCTTCTTCCGGTCGGAAAATCCTGATCACCTGTATTTTAACGGGGCTCGTCGTCGCCTTACTCGTCAGCACACTGCAATTTTTCGTCTCGTGGCATAAACGAGAAGTGAAGTACGACACGCTGCTCTCCGATATACAGAATTACGTCAAAAGTTACTTCTCAGAACTCAAAACGACCACCGATGAACTACAACCCCTGGTCACTGACAGTTGCCAACAAGTTGCCACGAAACTAACCTCCAGTGCGGCCTTTAGCCTGAACGTACGGGCTTTTTTGCTGGTAAAAGACAGCATCGCATTTTGCTCTTCCGCAACGGGCCCCATGAACACCCCCATCCAGGAGCTGATGCCGTCGATTAATATCAACCACGATATCGATGTGGCCCTGCTCCCGGGTACGCCGATGGTGCCTGACAAACCCGCAATAATGATTTGGTATCGTCATCCTGCCTTGCCGAATAGCGGCGTATTTAGTTCACTGAACATCAATCTGGCCCCCTATCTTCTCTATACCGCCCGGCAAGATGATTTTGACGGTATTGCTATTATCGTGGGCAAGACGGCTATTTCGACATTTTCAGCTCACCTGATACCCGTCTCCGATCTTCCTGATGCCTCAACCCCACGACAGGCGACGATTGACGGCCTGCCGGTGACCGTTCGATTGTACGCAGAAGAGTGGACGTATAACGATATCTGGTATTCCCTCATGCTGGGATGCATGGCTGGAATTATGGCGGCCCTGCTTGTCTGGTACTACATCTACACCCTCCGTTTACGGCCCGGGAAAGATATTCTGAACGCCATCAAGCACAATCAGTTTTATGTGGTCTACCAACCGGTCATGGAGATGCAAACGCTGGAGGTAAAAGGCGTAGAAGTCTTATTACGCTGGCGTCATCCAACGACGGGCGAGATCCCGCCTGATGCCTTTATTCATTACGCCGAATCGCAGCAAATGATTGTGCCACTCACGCAGCATCTCTTTAAGCTGGTGGCCAGCGATGCCCCTGCCCTGCAAAAAGTACTCCCCAAGGGCGCAAAATTGGGGATCAACATCGCTCCTTCACATTTGCATGGTGAGAGTTTCAAAGCAGATATTCAGGAACTGAGCGCCTCGTTACCCGCCAACTATTTTCAGGTGGTACTGGAAATCACCGAACGCGATATGCTCGATCAGCACGAAGCCACGAAAATTTTTGAATGGCTGCATGCTGCCGGACTCGAAATTGCCATTGATGATTTCGGCACCGGCCATAGTGCCCTTATCTATCTGGAACGTTTTACGGTCGATTACCTGAAGATTGACCGTGGATTTATCAATGCCATTGGTACCGAGACGCTGACGTCGCCGGTACTGGATGCCGTGTTGACACTCTCCAGACGCCTCAATATGCTGACGGTTGCTGAAGGCGTAGAAACGCAGGAGCAGGCCCGCTGGCTGCGCGATCGCGGCGTGCATTTCTTCCAGGGTTACTGGGTCAGCCGTCCGTTAAAGCTGGCTGATTTCGTACGCTGGATGGCGAAGCCAGATATGCCAAAGTGGTGATCGCACAGTGCGATTCGTCGATACACTACGCTTGCCGGAGCCTCCCCGAGGCTCGGACATGAGGTCCATCGGCTGGTGGACAAGAAAAGGAAAACCCGTGCATAGGATTGTTCGCGTACTGCTGCTATTTTTCACCGTTATAGGTTTTAGCGCTCAGGCTCAGTCCATCAAAGAAAGCTATGCATTTTCCGTACTGGGCGAACCCAAGTATGCGTTCAATTTTACCCACTTCGACTATGTGAATCCCGCTGCCCCCAAAGGAGGGCAAATCACGCTCTCGTCCATCGGCACCTTCGACAATTTTAACCGCTACTCGATGCGAGGGAATCCCGGCGCCCGGACTGAATCTCTTTACGATGCGCTGTTTACCACTTCCGATGATGAACCCGGTAGCTATTACCCGCTCATTGCCGACAGAGCCCGCTACGCGGACGACTATTCCTGGGTTGAAATCGCCATTAACCCGCGCGCGCGTTTTCACGACGGGTCGCCGATCACCGCCCGCGACGTTGCCTTTACCTTCCACAAATTTATGACCGAAGGCGTGCCGCAGTTTCGTCTGGTATACAAAGGGACCACCGTTAAAGCGATCGCCCCGTTAACCGTGCGAATTGAGTTAGCCAAACCGGGTAAAGAAGACATGCTCAGCCTGTTTTCATTACCGGTGATGCCAGAGAAATACTGGAAGGATCACAAACTCAGCGACCCGTTATCTTCCCCACCTCTTGCCAGCGGACCTTACCGCATCACCCAGTGGAAAATGGGGCAGTATATTGTCTACTCACGGGTCAAAGATTACTGGGCCGCTGACCTGCCGGTTAATCGTGGGCGCTGGAATTTTGATACCCTCCGCTACGACTATTACCTTGATGACAACGTGGCCTTTGAAGCATTTAAAGCCGGTGCATTTGACCTGCGTCTTGAGAACGATGCCAAAAACTGGGCAACACGTTATACCGGTAAGAACTTCACAAAACAGTACATCGTCAAAGCCGAACAAAAAAACGAGTCGGCGCAGGATACGCGCTGGTTAGCGTTTAACATCCAGCGTCCGGTGTTCAGCGACCGCCGTGTTCGTGAAGCGATCACGCTGGCCTTTGATTTTGAATGGATGAATAAGGCGTTGTTTTATAATGCCTGGAGCAGGACGACCAGCTATTTCCAGAACACCGAATATGCCGCCAAAAATTATCCCGACGCGGATGAGCTGGTGCTACTTGCACCGATGAAAAACGATCTGCCTCCCGAAGTCTTCAGCAAAATCTATCAGCCACCCACATCAAAAGGCGACGGTTACGATCGTGAAAACCTGCTGAAGGCCAGTGCACTCCTGGACAAGGCCGGATGGGTATTGAAGGGGCAGCAGCGGGTCAACATCACCAGCGGCAAAGCGCTGACTTTTGAGCTGTTGCTCCCGGCAGGCAGTAACAGCCAATGGGTATTGCCGTTTCAGCATAACCTGCAGCGGCTGGGCATTACGATGAATATCCGCCAGGTCGATAACTCACAAATCACCAACCGCCTGCGCAGCCGCGACTATGACATGATGCCAAGGCTGTATCGCGCGATGCCGTGGCCCAGCTCGGATCTGCAAATTCTGTGGGCCTCCGAATATATTGATTCCAGCTATAACGCTCCCGGCGTGCAAAGCCCGGTCATTGATAAGCTGATTAGCCAGATCATTGCGGCGCAAGGTAATAAAGCAAAACTTATCCCGCTGGGACGCGCACTGGACCGCGTGTTAACCTGGAATTATTACATGTTGCCGATGTGGTTTATGGCCGAAGATCGGCTGGCATGGTGGGACAAATTTTCGCAGCCTGCCGTTCGCCCGATTTACACCATCGGCGTGGACAACTGGTGGTATGACGTCAACAAAGCGGCCAAACTTCCCGCTGCCAGACGACAGGGAGAATAAATGGGCGCATATCTGATTCGACGTCTGCTGCTGGTGATCCCGACACTCTGGGCCATCATTACCATCAACTTTTTTATCGTGCAGATTGCCCCAGGCGGCCCGGTCGAGCAGGCCGTCGCCGCCATTGAATTCGGGCAAAGTGGCGCACTGCCGGGCGCCGGTAGTGAGGGTGTGCGTGCCAGCCACGCGCAAACCGGCGTCGGGAACATCAGCGACAGCAATTATCGTGGTGGTCGCGGCCTGGATCCGGAAGTGATTGCTGAAATCACCCGCCGTTACGGATTCGATAAACCGATTCACGAACGTTATTTCAACATGCTCTGGAACTATATCCGCTTCGATTTTGGCGACAGCCTGTTTCGCAGCGCCTCGGTCCTGACATTAATCAAAGACAGCCTGCCCGTCTCCGTCACGCTGGGATTATGGAGTACGCTGATTATCTATCTGGTGTCGATTCCGCTGGGGATCCGCAAAGCGGTGTACAACGGCAGCCGCTTTGACGTGTGGAGCAGCGCATTCATTATTATCGGCTACGCCATCCCCGCATTCCTATTTGCAATTTTATTGATCGTTTTCTTTGCCGGCGGCAGCTATTACGACCTTTTCCCGCTACGCGGTCTGGTTTCCGCCAATTTTGACGCTCTGCCCTGGTATCAAAAAATCACCGATTATCTGTGGCATATCACCCTGCCGGTGGTGGCAACGGTGGTGGGTGGATTTGCCGCACTGACGATGCTAACCAAAAACTCCTTTCTGGATGAGGTTCGCAAACAGTATGTCGTCACCGCGCGCGCTAAAGGCGTTAGCGAGAAAAACATTCTGCGCAAACACGTCTTTCGTAATGCCATGCTGTTGGTGATAGCCGGTTTTCCAGCCACCTTCATCAGTATGTTTTTCACCGGCTCACTGTTGATTGAAGTCATGTTCTCGCTGAACGGTCTGGGATTACTGGGCTATGAATCGACCGTGTCACGCGACTATCCGGTGATGTTTGGTACGCTTTATATCTTCACGCTGATCGGCCTGCTGCTCAATATCCTCAGTGATATTAGCTATACGCTGGTCGATCCGCGTATTGATTTCGAGGGACGCTAATGTCGCGCTTAAGCCCCGTAAATCAGGCCCGCTGGGCGCGTTTTCGCCACAATCGCCGTGGCTACTGGTCGCTGTGGATTTTTCTGCTGCTGTTCGGCTTAAGCCTGTGTTCCGAGCTGATTGCCAATGATAAGCCACTGCTGGTGCGCTATGACGGCAGCTGGTACTTTCCACTGGTCAAAAACTACAGTGAAAGCGATTTCGGCGGCCCGTTAGCCACCAAAGCAGATTATCAGGATCCGTGGCTGCAGCAGCGTCTGGAAAGCCAGGGATGGATCCTGTGGGCACCCGTGCGCTTTGGCGCCACCAGCATTAACTTTGCCACCGACACCCCCTTCCCTTCCCCGCCGTCCGCACAAAACTGGCTGGGCACCGATGCCAACGGCGGCGACGTACTGGCACGCATCCTCTATGGGACCCGCATTTCCATCCTGTTTGGTTTGATGTTAACCCTGTGCTCCAGCGTCATGGGCGTGATGGCCGGTGCGCTGCAGGGCTATTACGGCGGAAAGGTGGACCTGTGGGGGCAACGCTTCATTGAAGTCTGGTCCGGGATGCCGACGCTATTTTTGATAATCCTGCTCTCCAGCGTCGTCCAACCCAACTTCTGGTGGCTATTGGCCATTACGGTCGTGTTTGGCTGGATGAGCCTGGTCGGCGTGGTACGCGCAGAGTTTTTACGCACGCGAAACTTTGATTACATCCGCGCCGCACAGGCGCTCGGCGTGAGCGATCGCAGCATTATCCTGCGCCACATGCTGCCGAATGCGATGGTCGCCACGCTGACTTTTTTGCCGTTTATTTTATGTAGCTCAATTACCACACTGACCTCGCTGGATTTTCTGGGGTTCGGCTTACCGCTCGGCTCCCCGTCGCTCGGAGAACTGCTGTTGCAGGGAAAAAACAACTTACAGGCACCGTGGCTTGGGATCACCGCGTTCGTGTCGGTAGCCCTGTTGTTATCGCTGCTGATCTTTATTGGTGAAGCGGTACGCGACGCATTTGATCCCAACAAGGCGGTATAAGATGACGCAACCTCTGTTAGCCATTGACAATTTATCGGTCGGTTTTCGTCAGCAGGGAACCGTACGTACCGTGGTGAACGAAATTTCATTGCACGTCGAAGCCGGGCAAACCCTGGCACTGGTGGGCGAGTCCGGCTCGGGTAAAAGCGTCACCGCACTCTCGATTTTACGTTTGCTCCCCACACCTCCGGCGGTCTATCTTGCCGGTGATATCCGCTTTCACGGTGAATCACTACTCCACGCCAGCGAACAAACGCTACGCGGCGTACGGGGGAATAAAATCGCCATGATTTTCCAGGAGCCGATGGTGTCGCTCAACCCGCTGCACACTCTGGAAAAACAGCTCTATGAAGTGTTGTCGCTGCATCGGGGAATGCGTCGGGAAGCCGCACGGGCAGAGATCTTGACCTGTCTGGATCGCGTCGGGATCCGTCAGGCCGCCAAGCGTCTGGCGGATTTCCCGCACCAGCTTTCCGGCGGAGAGCGTCAGCGCGTGATGATCGCCATGGCGCTGCTCACTCGCCCTGAACTGCTGATTGCCGACGAACCCACCACCGCACTGGATGTTTCCGTGCAGGCACAAATCCTGCAACTGCTGCGCGAGCTACAACGCGAGCTGAATATGGGCCTGCTGTTCATCACCCATAATCTCAGTATCGTCAAAAAGTTAGCTGACACCGTTGCGGTGATGCAAAACGGTCAGTGCGTTGAACAAAACCGTGCCGGGCAACTGCTTTCTGCCCCCACCCATCCTTACACGCAGAAATTGCTCAACAGTGAACCTGCCGGCGATCCAGTGCCTTTACCCACCGGCCAACCCCCCTTGCTGGAAGTGGAGCAGCTTCGCGTCGCTTTCCCCATCCGTAAAGGGCTGCTTAAGCGCGTGGTGGACCATAACGTGGTGGTCAACAACGTCAGTTTTTCTCTGAAACCGGGAGAAACGCTGGGACTGGTTGGCGAATCAGGATCGGGGAAAAGTACCACCGGTCTGGCACTGCTGAGGCTCATCGCCTCACAAGGTCGTATTGTATTCGATGGTCAGGCGCTGCATACCTTAAACCGCCGTCAACTGTTGCCGGTACGCCACCGCATTCAAGTTGTCTTTCAGGACCCTAACTCATCGCTGAACCCGCGCCTGAGCGTGTTACAGATTATTGAAGAGGGGTTACGCGTGCATCAACCCACGTTATCTGCCGAGCAACGTGAAGCGCAGGTGAAAGCGGTAATGGCAGAAGTCGGCCTGGATAGCGACACGCGGCATCGTTACCCTGCCGAGTTTTCCGGTGGTCAGCGTCAACGTATTGCGATTGCCAGAGCACTGATTTTAAAACCATCGCTGATTATTCTGGATGAGCCGACATCGTCACTCGACAGGACCGTCCAGGCGCAAATCCTGACGTTGCTTAAGTCATTACAGCAAAAGCATCGCCTGGCCTACATCTTTATCAGCCACGATTTGCATGTTGTACGTGCGCTATGCCATCAGGTTATTGTGCTACGGCAAGGAGAGGTCGTGGAACAGGGGCAATGCGAGCACGTCTTCAACGCGCCACAACAAGCCTATACGCGTCAGCTACTCGCGCTAAGCTGACGCTCAAAATGGGTTATTATTTGAAAAAGGTTCTGCGATAGCCACGCCGAAATTTTTCAGTCTGCAGGTCGCTGCAAATTCATCCTGACGATTGACGAACAGACACGGCTCCCCTTCACATTCCAGTACGGAACACGGAACTTCAATGTCGCTCAACGCCTGGCTGAGTTTATGCATTACCGACCACGCACTGTCACCGTCCGGACTGAGTAACTTGAGCGCCACCAGGCTATTCTCATTGCTCTGGCCGTTTTGCGGAATCGGTTCAACTTTTGAACCTGCGAAACCCACCGACCAACGATAGCACTGCGGCAGACGGTGAACGATTGAGAGTTGTAATGTCATCACTTTCTTTCCCTGGAAGTACAATTACTTCACAATTATTTTACATCAATATTAACACATCATTGACAATACGTCTTTAGACAGTTGGCAAACGTTTACACCCTGTCCGTATGCCACTTTCCGAACCCAATATTTAAATTTATTCAACGGTTCTGGCAGTTTTCCGGGCTATATGTACGCGTTTCTGAGATCTAACTCAACCTTTTTAACTACAATGATGTGACTTTTTACATAAATTGATTTTACATAAAATAAACATAACCAGGGGAATAGATAGATTAGCGGTTGATGTACATCAACTCCGGAGGGCAAATGCCCCCAGGTTGTGTATTAGATCACCGTTTTTTTGGCTCGACTGGCATAGAGATAGAAGAGAATGGAACAGGACGCACAAAAGGCAATCGTCCAGATCATCGGCCAGGCCGAGTTAAAGGTCGCCAGTGACAGTAGCGCACCTACAATGGCACCGATGCCAAAGCGGAAGGTTCCCGCAAGCGACGACGCCGTGCCAGCCATATGCGGGAACTCATCGAGGATCACTGCCATCGCGTTAGATGACACCATCGATACGCAACCAACAAACGCCGCAACACCGACCACCAGCGCCCAGAAGCCCAACCCGAACAGCGCGCTAAATACCATCCAGCCCGCCATAACAAACTGGATCCACAGCCCGGTGCGGAACATATTCAATGCCCCAACCCGCCGAACAAAGCGGCTGTTAATAATGGTCATCACAAACAGGAAGACAATGTTCAGCGCAAAGTAATAGCCAAAGTTCTGCGGCGAAACATGGTTGATCTCAATGTAGACAAAGGGACCAGCGCTGAGAAACGAGAACATCCCGGCAAAACTAAATCCGCTGGCCAGCATATAGCTCAACACGCGCTTATGGCGAAACAGCGAGGCGAAATTGCCCATTGTGGTACGCAAACGAAACGGCTGGCGTCGCTCAACGGGCAAGGTCTCTTTGATCAAGGTGAAAATCATCACCGAAGCCAGAATTGCCGCCACGGCCAGGATCCAAAAGATGTAGTGCCAGCTTAACCATACCAGCACCCAGCCACCGACAATCGGCGCCAGCAGCGGCGCAATCGTCGTGACCAACATGACGAAGGACATCATGCGTGAAAACTCTTCTTTCGGATAAATATCGCGCATCAGGGCGTTAATCACCACGCTCGCCGCCGCAGCCGCCAGACCGTGGAAGAAACGCATAGTGATCAATTGATCGATAGTTTGTGCCAGCGCGCAGGCGACTGCCGCCGCCGCAAACACCAGCGTTCCCCCCAGAATCACCGGCTTACGCCCGATGCTGTCTGCCATAGGGCCGTAGATCAGTTGCCCCACTGCAAACCCCAAAATATAGGTACTGAGGGTCATTTGCGCACTGCCCGCAGGCACGCCAAACTGAGCAGAGATCACCGGCAGCGCCGGAAGATACATATCAATCGACAACGGCATTAACATGGCCAACAAGCCAAGGATAAAAACAATGGCAATTGAAGAGTTCTGCCGGGTGGTCACATTTAGCTCCTGAAATTAACGAGGGGTTACGTTAACGCTGGCGATTTCTTCTTCAGTCAAGGGGCGGTATTCGCCGGGCGCAAGATCGTCATCCAGTTTGATGGCGCCGATTCGCTCACGGTGCAGTTCCACAACATGGTTGCCAA
The DNA here is from genome assembly GCF_005280825.1 of Citrobacter sp. wls829. Classification (NCBI taxonomy): domain Bacteria; kingdom Pseudomonadati; phylum Pseudomonadota; class Gammaproteobacteria; order Enterobacterales; family Enterobacteriaceae; genus Citrobacter; species Citrobacter sp. wls829. The sequence goes on along the minus strand of NZ_SZWP01000068.1, from coordinate 9,135 downwards.
CGGCGGCAAACATACGCTTAACCTGATGATAGCGCCCTTCGCTAATGGTCAAGCGCACCTGGGTTGGCGTAATCACTTCCAGCACCGCTGGTTTTGTCAGATCTTTTTCGTTATGCAACTGTACACCACGAGTAAACTGTTCGGCGGTATCTTCCGCCACCGGCGACTCTAACGTCACCAGATAGGTTTTCTCACAATGGTGACGCGGAGAGGTGATGCGGTGTGACCACTGACCGTCATCGGTCATCAGTACCAGCCCGGTGGTGTCGATATCCAGACGCCCTGCCGCATGCAGCTTGTGGGCAACAGGTTCATCGAGGAAATAAAGCACTGTCGGATGATCCGGGTCTTCCGTGGAGCACACATAGCCCTGAGGCTTGTTGAGCATAAAATAGCGCGGGCCATTTTGCTGAGTCAGTGAATTACCGTCGTATTCGACGTCATGTTCTGGCAGCAGTTTAAAGGCGCTATTTCTGACGATTTCGCCATCGACGGTAACGCGGTTACCACGGATTTCACGCCCGGCAATAGCGCGGCTGACGCCGAGTTGCTGAGCGATAAATTTATCAAGTCGCATGAGTGTGATTTTGCCTGTAACAATACGGAAATCGAGCGTTATGCCCGAAAAGTGGAGCCGTTTTCCGCTCAGTATAGCGGGCTAACAACTTCCCTCAAGGGAAAAAGATTCGTGGCATACTATTCATTGTTATTGTTTACCCTAGTGAGACCATGACTTTTACACTTCGCCCTTACCAACAAGAAGCCGTGGATGCCACGCTCAACCATTTTCGCCACCACCGCACACCTGCGGTCATCGTCCTGCCAACCGGGGCGGGTAAAAGCCTGGTGATTGCTGAACTGGCGCGTGTGGCGCGTGGGCGCGTATTAGTGCTGGCGCATGTGAAGGAGTTGGTCGCACAGAATCATGCCAAATATTGTGCGTTGGGGCTGGATGCCGATATCTTTGCCGCTGGCCTGAAGCGTAAAGAGAGCCACGGTAAAGTGGTTTTCGGCAGCGTACAGTCGGTGGCACGTAATCTGGAAGCGTTTCAGGGTGAATTTTCCCTGCTCATCGTCGACGAGTGCCATCGCATTGGTGACGACGAAGAGAGCCAGTATCAGCAAATTCTGACTCACCTGACCCACGTCAACCCTCACCTACGCCTGCTCGGACTGACCGCCACGCCTTTCCGCCTCGGTAAAGGCTGGATTTACCATTTTCATTATCACGGTATGGTGCGCGGCGATGAAAAAGCGCTTTTTCGCGACTGTATTTATGAGCTGCCGCTGCGCTACATGATTAAACACGGCTATCTGACGCCGCCAGAGCGCCTCGACATGCCGGTCGTCCAGTATGACTTCAGCCGCCTGCAAGCACAAAGTAACGGTTTGTTCAGCGAAGCTGACCTCAACCATGAGCTGAAAAAACAGCAGCGGATAACACCGCATATCATCAGCCAGATTGTTGAATTTGCCCAGTCGCGTAAAGGCGTCATGATATTTGCCGCTACCGTGGAGCACGCGAAAGAGATTGTTGGTCTGCTGCCCGCAGACGATGCCGCACTGATCACCGGTGACACGCCTGGCGCAGAGCGAGATGTGTTGATTGAGGATTTCAAAGCCCAGCGCTTTCGCTATCTGGTCAACGTAGCGGTGCTGACCACCGGGTTTGACGCCCCACATGTCGATCTCATTGCGATCCTGCGCCCCACCGAGTCCGTAAGCCTGTACCAACAAATCGTCGGACGAGGGCTGCGTCTGGCGCCGGGAAAAACGGATTGTCTGATCCTCGACTACGCGGGCAATCCTCACGATCTTTACGCCCCGGAAGTCGGTGCGCCAAAAGGAAAAAGCGACAACGTTCCGGTGCAAGTATTCTGCCCCGCCTGCGGGTTTGCTAACACCTTCTGGGGTAAGACCACAGCCGATGGCACGCTGATCGAACACTTTGGCCGTCGCTGTCAGGGTTGGTTTGAAGATGATGACGGTCACCGTGAACAATGTGACTTCCGCTTTCGTTTTAAAAACTGCCCACAGTGCAATGCTGAAAATGACATTGCCGCTCGCCGCTGTCGGGCATGCGATACCATACTGGTCGATCCGGACGATATGCTGAAGGCGGCGCTCAGGCTCAAGGATGCGCTGGTACTGCGCTGTAGCGGCATGGCGTTACAGCATGGCCAGGATGACAAAGGTGAATGGCTGAAAATAACGTATTATGATGAGGATGGCGCCGACGTCAGCGAACGATTTCGTTTGCACACCCCCGCTCAACGTACCGCCTTTGAACAGCTGTTTATTCGCCCACACACCCGCACGCCCGGCATCCCTATACGCTGGATAACTGCCGCCGACATCCTGGCGCAGCAGGCGCTGTTACGCCATCCCGATTTTGTGGTCGCTCGCATGAAAGGTCAGTACTGGCAGGTACGTGAAAAGGTCTTTGATTATGAAGGCCGCTTCCGCCGGGCGCATGAATTACGCGGTTAATCGTACTTTTGATTGATGTACCTGTCATTTGAGGATAGAATCTCGCCCGCTTTTGCATACGCAAAGCAGATCACTTACCTGTTGCTGGGTCGCCTGTAGCAGGAATTATTAAAGAGAGATTTAAATGTTTACTATCAACGCTGAAGTACGTAAAGAGCAGGGTAAGGGTGCGAGCCGCCGCCTGCGTACCGCTAACAAGTTCCCGGCAATCATCTACGGTGGCGCAGAAGCCCCGATTGCTATCGAACTGGACCACGATTCCATCATGAACATGCAAGCTAAAGCTGAATTTTACAGCGAAGTTCTGACCATCGTTGTTGACGGTAAAGAAGTTAAAGTTAAAGCTCAGGCTGTACAGCGTCACCCGTTCAAGCCGAAACTGTCTCACATCGACTTCGTTCGCGCGTAATCGCCAACAAGTTGACGGGGGGGGGTTTTTTTATGTCATTTTTAACCGATGACAACGTATGACATGTGGCCGGATAAGGCATTTACGCCGCCATCCGGCATCATCCATGTTATTTCCCGCCAGAAGTACGGCGCTGCAGCTGATCGCGCAGGTTAGGCGGCGTACCTTTAATGGTTAAGGTGTCCGTCGCCGGATCCCAGAAAATGCGTTCGCCCAGCAGCATGGCGTCGAAATTGATCGTTAACCCACCGCCGCTACCGGCAAACTTGGTTAACTGACGCAGCGTGCTGCGATCTGCCGGGAAGCTCTCTTCCAGCTCATAGCCTTTATCCGCGGTAAATTCACTGAAGCTGACTTCGCTGACGCCGGAAAGTTCTTTTGACAGGGACTCCAGTTCAATCTCTTCCCCGGCCTGAAGCTGCTCGTTACAGTAGCTATAAACCTGCTGACGCACGTTCTGGCGTTCAGCTTTATCCAGTTGAGCTTCGGCAGTGAAGTCGTCTACCGCCTGCAGCAGGCCACGGTTTTGCGCTTTCGCATTCAGTCCTTCGCTGGCCCCGAGGAAATCCATAAAGAAATCGGCAACTTTACGTCCTACCCTTCCTTTCAGGAACGTCAGATACCGCGTGGACTCCGGGTTGGTTTCCCACTCGGTTAAATCAATACGCGCCACGATATCAGCATGATTGATATCCAGATAGTGCGTCGGGTTGATATCCAGATTTTCATTCACGCGCATGCTGCTTAAGTTGTTCAGCACCGCCACCAGCAGGTACTCTACCGCCAGGTAACGGTAATGACAGAACAGCACGATCCCGCCGTCAGCAAACGGATATTTCGCCAGCTCATCGCGCAGACGCCCGGTTGCAGCACGACTGAACGCCAGAAAATCCTCTTCGCCCTGACGCTGCAAACGCAGCGTTTGCGCCAGTTCGCTCTCTTCGCTAAACAGGCCATAGGCTTTATTCTTGGCGCTATATACCCGATGCAGCTCAGCCATCATCTCGACAACGGTCGCCGTCGGCTCCAGTAATGAATCGCGCAAGACCAGCTCAAGGTTCTGCTCATCACGCTTGATAAGCTGGTGCAGGGCAATCTGGTTGATATCCAGACTCATGATAAACTCTCCTTTAAGACCGGGCGGTATTCAACCACCTGCCGGGCAGTGACGCAATAGAAGATAAAAAAGCAGAAAAAAAACTGTCGCTACGGTAATATGTTGCCCTTTCATGAACAGACAGATTTCGATTTATGCCACAAATTTCCCGCTATAGTGACGAACACGTTGAACAATTGCTGAATGAAATGCTCAACGTACTGGAAAAACATAAGGCACCGACCGATCTTTCCCTGATGGTACTGGGAAACATGGTCACTAACCTTATCAATACAAGCGTCGCACCGGCCCAGCGCCAGGCGATTGCGAATTCATTTGCCCGCGCATTGCAGTCTTCGATAAACGACGACCAAGCGCACTAAGAGCCTGCTCCGGGGAAACGAACAACAGTTTATGGTAACTCATCGTCAACGCTACCGTGAGAAAGTCTCCCAGATGGTTAGCTGGGGGCACTGGTTCGCCTTGTTCAACATTCTGTTGGCCATGGTGCTCGGTAGTCGTTACCTGTTTGTCGCCGACTGGCCGACAACGCTTGCAGGTCGTGTTTATTCTTATCTGAGCGTTGTCGGGCATTTTAGCTTCCTGGTGTTTGCCGCCTATTTGCTGATCCTGTTCCCCCTGACGTTTATCGTCATGTCCCAGAGGCTGATGCGATTCTTATCAGCCATCCTGGCGACCGTGGGCATGACGCTGCTGTTGATTGACAGCGAAGTGTTCACCCGTTTCCACCTGCATCTCAATCCGATTGTCTGGGAACTGGTCATTAACCCCGATCAGAACGAAACGGCGCGTGACTGGCAGCTGATGTTCATCAGCGTGCCGATTATTCTGCTAATAGAAATGTTGTTTGCGACCTGGAGCTGGCAAAAGCTGCGCAGCCTGACGCGTCGCCGTCATTTCGCGAAACCTTTAGCCGCTTTCTTTTTCGTATCGTTCATCGCATCGCATGTGGTGTACATCTGGGCGGACGCCAATTTCTATCGGCCGATCACTATGCAGCGCGCAAACCTGCCGCTGTCTTACCCAATGACAGCGCGTAAGTTTCTGGAAAAACATGGTTTGCTGGATGCGCAAGAGTATCAGCGCCGCCTGATCGAACAAGGTAATCCGGAAGCGGTCTCCGTGCAGTATCCGCTTAGCGATTTACGCTATCGTGATATGGGTACCGGCCAGAACGTCCTGCTGATCACCGTAGACGGTCTGAACTACTCGCACTTTGAAAAACAGATGCCAGCCCTGGCGGAATTTGCCGGGCAAAATATTTCCTTCACGCGCCATATGAGTTCCGGTAATACCTCCGATAACGGTATTTTTGGCCTGTTCTATGGCGTGTCGCCAAGCTATATGGACGGCATTCTGGCAAGCAGAACGCCTGCCGCGCTGATCTCTGCCCTGAATCAACAAGGTTATCAGTTAGGGTTATTCTCCTCTGATGGCTTTACCAGCCCGCTCTATCGCCAGGCGCTGCTGTCAGACTTCTCCATGCCAAGCGTGCAGACACAATCTGACGAACAAACGGCGAACCAATGGATCAACTGGCTGGGCCGCTACGCGCAGGAAGATAACCGCTGGTTCTCATGGGTCTCCTTTAACGGGACTAACATTGATGACAGCAACCAGAAGAACTTTGCTAAACGCTACGCCAACGCCGCTCAGGACGTAGATGCGAACATTAACCGCGTTCTGGGCGCCCTGCGTGATTCGGGTAAGCTCAACAACACGGTGGTGATTATTACCGCCGGTCGGGGTGTCCCACTATCGCAGGATGAGAATCGCTTCGACTGGTCGCGCGGTCATCTTCAGGTTCCACTGATAATTCACTGGCCGGGTACACCCGCTCAGCGCATTAATAGCCTGACCGATCATACCGACCTGATGACCACGCTAATGCAGCGACTGCTGCACGTCAGCACACCGGCAAACGAATATTCGCAAGGCCAGGATTTGTTTAATGCCACGCGACGCCACTATTGGGTAACGGCCGCCGACAGCAGCACAATGGCGATTACCACTCCAGAAATGACGCTGGTGCTCAACAACAACGGTAATTACCAGACCTATGATTTACGCGGCGAGAAGATTAAAGATCAGAAACCACAGCTGAGCTTACTGCTACAGGTTCTGACGGATGAGAAACGTTTTATTGCTAACTGATTAATTATAAATCAGTTAGTAAACCATACTCTTGCAATCGTGGTGGAAAGCAGTAGTATTAGCGCCATAGTGTCGGCACGTAGCGCAGCCTGGTAGCGCACCGTCATGGGGTGTCGGGGGTCGGAGGTTCAAATCCTCTCGTGCCGACCAGAAACTCCTTTAAGAACCAGCCGTTACGGCTGGTTTTTTAATGCCTGTTTTCTGTACGGGGAAGCAATGGGGAATTATCGGGGAAAAACCCCGACGCAGGGCATCGACTACATTGCATAATTTCGGTACTCACATCACCGGGCAGTCATCAAACTCTGCAGTCCTGGCATTATTGATAATGTAAGTGATCACCCCGAATACAGTATGTGAAGAACTGTAGCTATCATCGTCTACTGGCAACTCCTCCCTTCTCCCGTTCTCCAGATTTATCAGGTGGGGCTGAGGGTGGGTTCGGTATCGCTTGATCCTGAATTCCCCATCTATCGCGCATATCAGCAGCGAGCCATCACAGGGCGACAGCGAAGAGTCGACGACAAGCAGCGCACCCTGCAGTATCCCTTCCCTGAAATGTGAACACGATGCCCGCATGAAATATGTCGCAGCTGGCTGGCTAATTAGCTGCTGATCGAGGGAAATCTTTGTTTCAACGTAATCACTGGCAGGTGACGGGAAGCCCATGGCTATAGTCCTCCATTTGGATTGAACAGCTGAAAGGTACGGTTTTCGCCTTCCTGCGTTGATACATCGCGGAACGTTGTCACATACCACTCGATCCATTCGTTGGCCTGCTTCATCGTCCAGTTCCAGTTAACCTTGCTCAGTTCCTGGACAAACCGCTGTGTGGTGACGGTCTTCCGGCCATTCGGTTCCTGCTGTATCGAAGCATACCAGGCCATTTCAATATCGCTGCGTCGTGGCATCATTACGCCCTCTCTTGAATACCGGATAAAAACACAGTATAAATACTGTATATACATCCAGTAAAAAGGCAATAAGCAATGTTCGTGGAACTCGTTTATGACAAAAGGAATTTTGATGGTCTGCCCGGTGCGAAAGATATCATTCTGGGCGAGTTGACCAGGAGGGTTCACCAGTTCTTCCCGGATGCTGATGTTCGGGTTAAACCGATGATGACACTGCCGGCGATCAACACCGACGCCAGCAAGCATGAGAAAGAACAGATTAGCCGTACTGTTCAGGAAATGTTTGAAGAGGCTGAGTTTTGGTTAGTTAATGATTAAGAGTAAGACTACGCAGCGCACCAGTCTGAGTGCTGCGTATTTCACTCTGTTACCAACCCAGACACTTTCTCATTTAGAGCAGCTGACTCTTTCATCAGGTCCTGAACTGTAGATATCAGATCGGCAATGACTGCCCGATCATCAACGTTCAACACATCAAACATTTTCCCGTTTTCATCCTGCGCTTCTCCTCCAGCAAATACATAGCAATCATCGATGAATGCCATTTGTTGTGCGAGGAAGCCGCGAGAGACAACATCACTTCCGTTGTATTTGTATTCCGCCAGACCAATAGCGGCAATACGTTCCTGATGACCGGGAGCTGCTGGCATGAAGTCATGTTTAATCTGCACATCAGAGCCGGACCATTGCGCAGACCCTAAGGGACCTGTTAATGATCCGCCCTGCTCATATGCAAACGTAGCAGCTACATTGCCATCGTTCGTTATCTGACAAATCGCCCGACGAACAGACGCAGAGTTAAAATTTGGGAAAAATTTTGCCCCGCAGCGAGAGTTAGTACCTGTAGTTATTTCTGAATTGAACGAAGGACCCGAAGAGTTAGCAAGTGATGTACCAACATCCCGCATCAATTTCACATCTGCACGAGTATCGCCTGCCGCTGTATAGGTATTGATGCCCATTGTATAAGTCTGCAACTTCGACCAGGTATTGAGACCAGACAAAAGTGGTATTTTGTCACCATCCGTACCAATTTCCGTTACTGCTGAGGATGTTAACTCAAGTATGTTTCGCACCCCAGAAACGGTACCCGACCCGGTTCCACCCTGCGTAATACTGAGTGGAGTTGTTAGACCGGTCAGGCTTGTAATATCACTATTCACGCCCTTACTTGCTTTCTGATTCAGCATGGCTGTTATGCTGCTCCATGCAGGACCGCTAAATGTTGTCCCATCAGGCAGCCTGACGGTGATGGCTCCGGTACCGCTAAAGAGCTGCTGCCAGTTCTGTTTGTCGTAGTTCAGCCCGCGCAGTGCCTCCGCAGCCTGTGTTACCGCAGCAGCGGTGACAAGGTTCATGGCGATACGAGGAACTGCATACCAGGCCGCACCTGATTGCGTTGGTCCGGTGAAATTATTCACCAGTGTCGCAGATGTGTTGCTGTTGACGGTCTTAACCGGGAGGGTGTACGGAACGCCACCGACCGTAACGACAATAAAATCACCGGCCGCCAGTTCTGTGGTAAACGCAGTTCCGCTACCAGCGACCGCAGCAGAGTTATTCGTCAGGGTTAATGTTCCTGCTGACATAGATTTCTCCTGAATTCAGATAATAAAAAACCCTGCCGGAGCAGGGTTCTTCCTGGGATTTGCTTTAATCGTAACTGGCCGTTTTGATTGCCGTCGTTGTTGTGTGGAAATCGACTCCGCTCGGCGTCCAGGAGCCTGGGGGGATCTCACCAAGCCTGGCGCTAATAATTGAGTTGTTCCCGTCATAATAACAGCACATGCCTATAGGCGTTTGTAATGTCCCTGACGATGAGACCGCAACCCGATACCCTGCTGCCTGAGGCACGATTGCATATTTACCGGGTAGCGTATAATTGATATTAGCGCCGTTATTAGCACTCCCCCCCGGTACACCTATCTGTCGTATATCGGTTAATATCTTCGTTTCATTTGTGAGAACGCATTTGCCATTAGCGTCCCAAATAGCCATACCCCACGATGGCGGTATCTGAGCCTTAGGGAAGGTGCGAATAAGCAGGTCAT
>NZ_SZWP01000069.1:0-122446 GCF_005280825.1 Citrobacter sp. wls829 | reverse complement strand
AATTTAAAATAATTTTCCGAGTGCGTATTATTTCACCAAAACTGATTAAACTGCCAGTTTTTCGAGCGTTTTGAAGCCATAACGCTGGAGGACTGGCAGTAATTGTTCAGCTTCAGGCGTCATTGCCATACAAAAGGCAATATTCTCGTCAGCTGATTTTGCGTCAGGTGCTTCATGTTCTAACAACCAAGCCGTGCGACGCGCAATCGCGGCACCGGAATCCACCAGTCGCGTCCCTTCAGGTAGAACCTGTAAAAGTTCTTCCTGTAATAGAGGGAAATGCGTACATCCGAGAACAACCGTATCCGGCGGTTCCGGCATCCGCAACCATGGTCGCAGAATGCGGCGCAACTCATCCAGAGGAACCGCTTCTCCGTGCAGCTTCGCTTCCGCCAGTTCCACCAACTCAGCGGAACCCAACATCGCGATCTGACACTCGTTCGCAAAGCGCGCAATCAACTCATGCGTATATGAACGCTTCACCGTCGCTCGCGTCGCCAGCAGCCCCACTACACCGTTAGCCGTAAGGCGCGCCGCCGGTTTAATCGCAGGTACCACGCCGACGACCGGGAAAGCGAACTTTTCGCGTAACGCAGGGAGTGACACCGTGCTGGCGGTATTGCAGGCGATAACAGCCAGTGAAAGGGAGTAGCGCTGCTGAACGGCAGTCACAATCTCAACAACACGCTCGACAATAAATTCCTGGCTCTTCTCTCCATAAGGAAAGGCAACGTTATCGAAAGCGTATATATAGTGGAGATCCGGCAAGAGGTTGCGGATCTCATTGTAGACCGACAACCCACCGACGCCGGAATCAAACACCAGCACGGTGGGACGTGGATCAGAAGGTGTAGCTGCCAGACAAGGTGTATTCCCGTCCTGCAGTTGGGTAGCCATAAACTGTCTCGTAATCTTTATCGAACAGGTTGGCGATTTTACCACGAACTGTCAGCTGTGAGGTGATCGGATATGACACCGCCAGATCCCACAGGCTAACGCCGCCTAATTTAACTGTACGAGAGGTCTGGGTTACCTCATCATAGGCATCATCATAGCGTTGCCCCATATACTGGTAAGCAATATTCCAGCCGAGATCGTAAACCTGCCCCGTCAATTCGTACTTAACTTGCTGTTTAGCACGACGCACAAGGGTCTTATTGGTTTCATCATCACGCGGATCGACATATTGCAACGTCAAGTGATGCTCTACCGGGCCAGTCGTAATATTCCCCTTCCACTCCAACCCTTTGATAGTGGCTGATTTCACGTTAGTATACTGGCTATAATTATCGATGCTTTTGTAGTCAATCAGGTTTTGAATTTCATAATGGTATACAGACAGTTGCCAATCCAACAGCCCAGTAACACCATCAATTCCTGCTTCCCACTGTTTAGATTCTTCTGGCTTCAGATTCGGGTTGGCTACAATGCCTAAATAACCATTCGATGCCGATGCATAACGCGTTGCCCCGTATTGCTGACCCAGCGATGGCGCCAGAAATCCGGTGCCGTAAGAGAACGTTGCCCTGTAACCATCAACAAATTCCCAGCCCGCCGCGGTTTGCCACGTGCCGTGCCAACCGAACTGCTCATCATGGTCTTCACGACCCGAGGCTTCCAGCGTCACACTGTCGATTTGCTGCTGCCCAGTCAAATAAAGTCCGGTAGTGTCACGCTTGTAGATATCAGATTTCGTCGTACTGCTGGAAGTCAGCTTTTCCTGTTTCCAGTCAACACCGCCGCTAACTGAACCATGCCCTACTTCAACGTTGTTACCCCACTGAATATAACGCTGCTCCATGTTATCCAGTGTGGCTTGTCCAGCATAGCGACCAAGGTTATTAGTGTAGTTGTAATATTTCAGATGTTGATAGTTAGCAATCAACTGAGAAGAATAGATACCAGAATTATAGTGCAGGCCGGTATCCCAGGACTGATTGTAATTCTGTGCTTCCTCATTACCGCTTGGGGAACCATACATAGAAGCCTGATCATAGTCACTATTAGCGGTATAGCTATAACTCCGGAAGAAGCCCGAAAGATTATCGTCGAACTTATGCTGCACGCCGCCCCAGAACATTTTGTTGCGATAGCCATCGCGATCGCTATCGCCACTGTAAGGAGAGTCAGGTTGAATATTAAAGCCTTTCGTCGTCAGGTAAGCACCAGCCGCCGTTACCATCGTGTCGCCAAAACGCTTATTTACCGCACCATCATAGGTCTGGTAACCATTCGACCCCATCCCAGCATTGATCTGAGCACGTTCATCATCACTCATCGTAATGATATTGACCACACCGCCAATCGCTCCGGAACCGTAAACTGCCGAGCGCGGTCCACGAATGTATTCAACGCGTTGCACCAATGATACGGGGATCTGACTCATATCAATCGCATTGCCAACACCCGCTCGCGCCATTGGCACGCCATCAATCAACACCAGAACATGGCGCGCTTCAGTACCACGTATAAAAAGCGATGAACTCTGGCCCATCCCGCCAGTCTGGGAAATATCCACCCCCGGCAGACGACGCATCACATCGTTGAGATCTTTTGATTGCCAGCGTTGAATATCTTCACGAGTTACAACATCGGTAGGTGCGAGTACTGTATTAACAGGTTGCTGAAAACGGTTAGCCGTAACGACGAGAGTATCCGGGCTAGCATCCTGCGCCCAACCAGAAAATGCCGCGACGGAAAGTGCCGTCAGCAGCAATGATTTTTTGATCATTGTAAAGCATCCACAATATAAGAAGGATGCCGCAGGTCCCACCGATAGTACGCGATGATGAAAACCAGATGCGACGTTAGCCGGCAGGTCTTCGGGCTTGGAAGGTTATTCAATATAGCGAATAAAAAGAAATGAAGACTTCCCACCCAAAGGCAGTGTCTGCTTACGCTCTCATTTCACCTTTCCTTACCGCTGCGCGTCAGCTCCAGATTTACACTGGATTCCCTTTTAACTCACAGGACCGGAACGCGGATGCTACAGTTTGTTATTACCGACTGTCCAGACTGCGTATCACAATATTAGAAATCATCAATAACTGGACATCTACTGAGCAATCCCTACAATCCCCGCGTACTTTTATTTTTCAGGACGCATCATGACCCCCGAACACCTCCCGACAGAACAGTATGACGCGCAGCTAGCCGATAAAGTGGCTCGTTTACAGAGCTTAATGACGCCATTTACTGATCAGGCTCCGGAAGTGTTTCGCTCGCCGGTCAGTCATTACCGCATGCGTGCTGAATTCCGCCTGTGGCATGACGGTGACGACCTGTATCACATCATGTTTGAAAGCCAGACCAAAAGCCGTATTCGCGTCGACAGCTTTCCTGCAGCCAGCGAACTCATCAACACGCTGATGACAGCCATGATTGAAGGCGTTCGTCACAATCACGTCCTGCGTCATAAATTGTTCCAGATTGATTACCTCACCACCATGAGCAATCAGGCGGTGGTATCCATGCTGTACCATAAAAAGTTAGATGACGAATGGCGTCAGGAAGCCGAAGCACTGCGGGATGCGCTACGCGCGCAAAACCTGAATGTGCATCTGATTGGCCGAGCGACCAAAACCAAAATCGCGTTGGATCAAGATTACATCGATGAACGTTTGCCGGTTGCGGGTAAAGAGATTATCTACCGCCAGGTTGAGAACAGCTTCACGCAGCCGAATGCCGCCATGAACATTCAGATGCTGGAATGGGCGATTGATGTCACCAAAGATTCGCAGGGCGACCTGCTTGAATTGTACTGTGGCAATGGCAACTTCTCGTTAGCGCTGGCGCAGAACTTCAACCGCGTACTGGCCACTGAAATCGCTAAACCGTCCGTGGCTGCCGCGCAGTACAATATTGCGGCTAACCATATTGATAACGTGCAAATTATTCGTATGGCTGCAGAAGAGTTTACTCAGGCGATGAACGGGGTGCGCGAGTTCAACCGTTTACAGGGCGTCGACCTGAAGAGTTACCAGTGTGAAACCATTTTTGTTGATCCACCGCGCAGCGGCCTGGACAGCGAAACAGAGAAGATGGTGCAGGCGTATCCGCGTATTCTGTACATCTCCTGCAACCCGGAGACACTGTGTAAGAACCTGGAAACGTTGAGCCAGACGCACAATGTGTCACGTCTGGCGCTGTTCGATCAGTTCCCGTATACGCACCACATGGAGTGCGGAGTATTACTGACCGCGAAGTGATTTTTTTGTAGGCCGGGAAAGCAAAGATACCCCCGGCCTACAAATACTATTCCGCAATTTCTTGCTTACGGTTACGCACCTTAAAGCCGATCCAGAACACCAGAATCACTGACAGGACCGCTGGGAAGAAGTTCGAGCCGATATCCGGGTATTCCGCGCGCACCACGGTGCTGTACAACAGAACGCCAAGAATAAAACAGGCCGCAGCCAGACCCGGCAGCCCCACAGGCATTGTGCGATTCTGGTAACGTTGATGCAGGCAGTAAACCGTCAGCACCAGCGAAATAATCGGGAATACAGAGAATGGCACAATGGAGCTAAACAGCGCCGCAAATGTACCATTGATCGATAAGCCAGCAACCAGCGCCAGCAGCAGCGTACCTTTATCTTGACCTGACTGTTTCATTGCTCGTCCTTCTCGTTACTCGGAGTGATGCGTCATCTTCTCTTGTTCACGGCGATACCAGTAAAATGCGCCTTTGGCGATCATGCGCAGTTGCAATACCAGCCGCTCTTCCAGTTGTCGACGCTGTTCGGCGCCAACATCCAGCGCTTCTGCCCCCGCACTGAAAACAATCGTCACCATGGCTTCGGCTTGTGCTTCAGTAAACGCACGAGGCATATGGTTTTCGAGTTCCAGATAGTCCGCAAGTTCCGCAATGAAATGCTGAATTTCGCGAGCCACGGCGGCACGAAACGCCGCGGAGGTACCAGACCGCTCGCGCAATAATAAACGGAAGGCGTTGGGATTGTTGCCGATGAACTCCATAAATGTTGAGACCGAGGTGCGGATCACACTGCCGCCCTTGGCGATACGCTGACGCGCCTGGCGCATCAACTGGCGTAGCATCAGGCCGCTCTCATCCACCATCGTCAGGCCGAGCTCATCCACATCGCGAAAATGGCGATAAAATGAGGTTGGCGCAATGCCCGCTTCACGAGCAACTTCACGTAAACTGAGGCTGGCAAAACTGCGCTCTGCACTCAATTGACTAAATGCGGCCTCAACCAGCGAACGCCGGGTTTTTTCTTTTTGTTGCGCTCTAACGCCCATCACGATGTCTGAATCCTTCCTTATACCTTGCTGGCACTATACCAGAGATTAGGCGGTTGGCATGGCTTTGTGAATGATTGTTTACGCGCAGTTTGTGCTTCGACTTCGCAAAAAAGCACAACGATAATTGGGTTATCCTGACAACGATGTTACTATTCTGTTGCTTTTATGTATAAGAACAGGTAAGCCTGACCATGTCACATTCCTACGATTACGATGCAATAGTAATAGGTTCCGGCCCCGGCGGCGAAGGCGCTGCAATGGGTCTGGTTAAGCAAGGCGCGCGCGTCGCCGTTATTGAGCGCTATCATAACGTCGGCGGCGGTTGTACCCACTGGGGCACCATCCCATCTAAAGCACTCCGCCACGCCGTCAGCCGTATCATTGAATTCAATCAGAACCCACTTTACAGCGACCATTCCCGGCTTCTTCGCTCTTCTTTTGCCGATATTCTTAACCATGCCGATAACGTCATTAATCAGCAAACGCGTATGCGGCAAGGATTTTACGAGCGAAACCACTGTGAAATTTTGCAGGGGAATGCCCGTTTTGTTGACGAACACACCCTCGCTCTGGAGTGCCACGACGGTACGGTGGAAACGCTCACGGCAGATAAATTTGTTATTGCCTGCGGTTCGCGTCCCTACCACCCAAATGATGTCGATTTTTCGCATCCGCGCGTTTACGACAGTGATTCCATTCTCAGTCTGCACCATGAACCTCGCCACGTTCTGATCTATGGCGCGGGCGTCATTGGCTGTGAATATGCGTCGATCTTCCGGGGAATGGACGTCAAAGTTGATTTGATCAATACCCGTGACCGTCTGCTGGCGTTTCTTGATCAGGAGATGTCCGACTCGCTGTCTTATCACTTCTGGAACAGCGGCGTGGTGATTCGCCATAACGAAGAATACGAGAAAATTGAAGGCTGCGATGATGGCGTCATCATGCACCTGAAATCCGGAAAGAAACTAAAAGCCGACTGCCTGCTGTACGCCAACGGTCGTACCGGTAACACCGATTCATTAGCGCTGGAGAATATTGGCCTGAAGACGGACAGCCGCGGCCAGCTAAAAGTGAACAGCATGTACCAGACGGCGCTGCCGCATGTGTATGCCGTAGGGGATGTGATCGGTTATCCGAGCCTTGCTTCCGCAGCCTACGATCAAGGCCGTATCGCCGCCCAGGCGCTGGTCAAGGGTGAGGCCACCGCGCACTTGATCGAAGATATTCCTACAGGCATTTACACCATTCCCGAAATCAGCTCCGTCGGTAAAACTGAACAGCAACTGACGTCAATGAAAGTCCCTTACGAGGTTGGCCGCGCCCAGTTTAAACATCTGGCACGCGCACAAATCGTCGGGATGAGTGTCGGAACATTGAAGATTCTGTTCCATCGGGAGACCAAAGAGATTTTAGGGATCCACTGCTTTGGCGAACGCGCTGCCGAAATTATTCATATCGGTCAGGCAATAATGGAGCAAAAAGGTGGTGGTAACACCATCGAGTACTTCGTTAACACCACCTTTAACTACCCAACCATGGCGGAAGCCTATCGGGTAGCTGCACTGAACGGTTTAAACCGCCTGTTTTAACGTGTTGTCGAAATGGCCATCCATTGCACCACGGATGGCCTCTGCCAGCTGTTCATAACGGCTGCGCAGCGGCGAACCCGGACGGTACACCAGACCAATGGTACGACGCGGTTCTGGTTTAATGCACGGCACATACACCACACCATCACGCTTACGCTCCGGTGGGACAGCCAGCGCGGGCAGTAAAGTAATCCCGCTGCCTGCTGCCACCATGTTACGCAACGTTTCCAGACTGGTTGCCCGGAAATGGGTGTCTTCATCAGCACCAGCTTCAAAACAAAAGCCCATCGCCTGGTCACGCAAACAGTGACCATCTTCGAGCATCAACAGTTTTTCACCTGCCAGATCGGACATCGGTACGCGGTCGCGATTTGCCCATGGGTGATCTTCATAGATCGCCAGCATCATCGGCTCATCAAACAGCGGTACCTCGATAAACGCTTCACTCTCTTTCACCAGCGCCAAAATCACGCAGTCGAGTTTACCGCTGTCCAGTTGCGCCAGCAGCTGATGCGTTTGCGCCTCATGCAGGAACATTTCCAGTTTCGGGAAGGTCTGGTGCAACATAGGAATAATATGCGGCAGCAGGTAAGGTCCTACCGTTGGGATCAAACCAATATGTAGCGGGCCAGACATTGTCTCACCCTGTTGGCTTGCCATCTCCTTGAGCACTTTGACCTCGCGCAACACGGTGCGCGCCTGATCCACCAGCAGTAAACCCGCTTGAGTGAACAGCACTTTACGACTCGTCCGCTCCAGCAGCATAACGCCAAGCTCATCTTCGAGTTTGCGGATTTGCCCACTCAGCGTTGGCTGGCTGACGTGACAGGAGTCTGCCGCTCGTCGGAAGTGACGGTGTTCGGCAAGTGCTACCAGGTATTCAAGATCACGAATATTCATTATTCATCCTCCATTGCCACGATAGTTCGTAGCGATAGGTAGCATAGCAACGAACGATTATCCCTATCAAGCATTCTGTTTAATAATGCACCACAGAAACGGAACGGTACCCCTTTAACCCTTGAAGCTACTGTCCGTTCTCATACTCGAAATAACTAAAGCCAACGTGAACGTTTGCGGACCTCTGGTCCGCTTTTTTTGCATAAAAAAGCCCGGCTTGATGCCAGGCTCAGATAACTATTTGCCGGATGGCGACGCGAAGGCGTTTACCGCCATCGGGCAAAACACACGTTACGCCAGGCGCGCCTTCGCGTAGTCGATCGCCTGCGCTACCTGCTGCGGTGAAACGCCCCCTTTCGCCACACGCTTATCGAGGCACGACTGTAGCGAGAGGATCGGGTACACGTCATCGCCAATCACGGCGCTGAATTTTTGCAAATCAGCCAGTGACAGTGCTTCCAGCGGTTTGCCCTGACGAATCGCCTCAACTACCGTTTCACCCACGATATGGTGTGCTTCACGGAACGGGACGCCTTTCGCCACCAGATAATCGGCCAGCTCCGTAGCGTTGGCATAGCCCTGCTGCGCGGCTTCCTGGCAACGTGGGCGTTTTACCTGAATACCGTCCAGCACCAGCGCCGCCATATGCAGGCAGTCCAGCCAGGTATCGAGTGCATCGAACAGCCCTTCTTTGTCTTCCTGCATATCCTTGTTATACGCCAGCGGCAGTCCTTTCAGCGTCATCATCATGCCAGTCAACGCACCTTGCACGCGGCCACATTTGCCACGAATCAGCTCTAATGCGTCCGGATTTTTCTTCTGCGGCATTAATGATGAACCGGAGGTTACGCGATCGGACAGTTCCACAAAACCGGCTTCCCCGGTATTAAAGAAAATCAGATCTTCAGCAAAGCGTGACAGGTGAACCATACCGATAGAGGCATCAGAGAGGAGCTCCAGCACATGGTCACGATCGGATACGCTGTCCAGACTATTGCGGGTCGCCGAGGCGAAACCCAGCCAGCCAGCCAATTGTTCGCGATCGATTTCATAGGCGGTACCCGCCAGTGCACCGCAGCCTAACGGGCTGACATCCAGACGCTTGAGCGTATCCTGCAGACGGCTCTCATCACGCGCCAGCATTTCAATATAGGCCAGACACCAATGAGCAAACGTCACCGGCTGGGCACGCTGCAGGTGGGTATAACCCGGCATGACGGCATCCTGATTATTCTCTGCTGTCACCACCAGCGCGCTTTGCAACTGACGGTTAGCAGACAACAATTCAAGCACCGTGTCTTTGCACCACAGTTTAAGATCGGTTGCCACCTGGTCATTACGGCTACGCCCGGTATGCAGTTTTTTACCCAACGGCCCGACTTTATCGATGAGCTTGCCTTCTACCCAACTGTGAATATCTTCCGCATCGCTTTGCAGGATCTGTTGCGGGTCGAGGCGTACTTCTTCCAGCAGAGTATTCAACGCCTCTTCCAATTGACATTGTTCATCAGCAGTCAACACACCGACCGTGACCAGCGCTTTGGACCAGGCCACAGAGCCGACGATATCCTGCTCGGCCAAGCGGTAGTCGAAGCGCAAAGAGTCGTTGAACTGTTTGAACCGCTGATCTGCTGCCTGTGTAAAACGCCCACCCCAAAGTGCCATAACGAATTTCCTTAATATGATATTTTGCCCGGTGGCGCTACGCTTACCGGGCCTACAAAACCCATGCAGGCCGGATAAGGCGACGCTGCCATCCGGCACAGTAATAGTTAAGCCAGAATACGCGTACCGATCGGCGTGCCGTTAAACAGCGCCGGGAGTTGTTCGGCATGACGCCAGGAAGCGATATCCACTGGACGTCCCAGCGTACGTGCCGCGTCCAGCGCCGCGTTCACCTTCACAATCATGCCATCGGTGATAATACCCTGCTCAATCAGCTGTTCTGCTTTGGCTGCGGTCATTTCGGCAATCCGCTGGCCTTTACCATCCAGAATACCGCTGACGTCAGACAACAGGATCAGATCCGCACCCAGCGTTGCCGCCAGCGCCGTCGCAGCCTGATCGGCATTGACGTTCATCAGTTGCCCTTCTTCCGTGACGCCTATCGAACTGACGACCGGTAGAAAACCGTTTTCCAGTAGCGTGTTAATCAGCTTAGGAGAACCAGGCTGTGCCAGTCCAACATGACCTAACGCTACATCGAGCTGGGTCACTTTTACGCTGTCGCCATCGCCAAGGTACAGACCAACAGCGTCAATATGGTGTTTCTTCGCCCACGCCAGCAACGTTTTATTCGCCGTTCCGGCCAGGGCACCGGTAATGATGTCGATCTGGTCGGCTGGCGTCACGCGCAGACCATTTTTCTTTGTCACCGGCAAGTTGAGCCCTTTCATCAGCTCGTCAACCACGCAGCCGCCACCGTGCACAATGACCAGCGGACGCTGGTGCGACTCGCGATAATTGACCAGAGCGGTAAACAAACGCTCCAGCGCCTCTTCGCTATCCAGTAAAACGCCGCCCAGCTTGATAATTAATGGATTCATCATTGCACCCTTAAAGAAGAGACTGCGTTTCAGCAAAGCCGAAACGGATATTTGCGCACTGCATCGCCTGTGCGGCAGCGCCTTTCAATAAATTGTCTTCGGTTGCCACCACAATCAGGTGCTCGCCCTGAACGGCAAAACCGATATCGCAGAACGGTAAACCCACCACATTTTTCAGGGCCGGGACACCGTTGTCATACAGACGAACCAGCGGTTTATCACCATAGGCCTGCTGCAGTGCTTGCGCCACCTGCGCATGGGTCACGCCCGGCTTCAAACGACAGGTGATGGTTTCCAAAATGCCGCGCGGGAAGTTTCCCAGATGCGGAGTGAAAATCACGTCCGCCCCCAAATGTGTGGCGATCTCCGGCTGATGGCGGTGGGTAAATACACCATACGGTTGCAGGCTCACTTCACAGAAGCTGTTCGAGATGGCAGCTTTACGTCCTGCTCCGCTCACACCACTGGTGGCGTTAATTACCGGCCACTGGCTGAGATCAAGCAGGTTGGCATCAATCAGAGGCTTAAGCGACAACTGCGCCGCCGTGGGATAGCAACCCGGTACAGCAATCAGATTCGCGTCTTTTAGTTTGCTTGCACTCCACTCCGCCAGCCCGTAGACCGCTTGCTCCAGCAGCTCAGGATGCTGATGAGTAAAGCCATAATACTTTTCATAGAAGGCGCCGTCGTTAACACGGAATGCACCAGAGAGGTCAAACACCACGCAGCCCGCTTCCAGAAACTGTGGCGCCAGGTCATGA
This sequence comes from Citrobacter sp. wls829, assembly GCF_005280825.1. Classification (NCBI taxonomy): domain Bacteria; kingdom Pseudomonadati; phylum Pseudomonadota; class Gammaproteobacteria; order Enterobacterales; family Enterobacteriaceae; genus Citrobacter; species Citrobacter sp. wls829. Next base: position 111,382 of record NZ_SZWP01000069.1, on the reverse strand, counting down.
CTAACCTCATGGGCCGTCGCCAGAAACACAACGTCTACCCCTGCGCTAAACTCGCGGATATCCGACATGGGTTGCAACGGCAAATCAACAATGCCCTTTAACTGCGGATGTAAATCAGAGATTAATTTTCCTGCATCATTGCTTTGCGCTGAGACAGTCAAAGCGGTTATGTTCATATCAGGATGGCGATTTACATAGGTCACAAGCTCTGCACCAGCATAGCCACTGGCGCCCACAATCAGCGTATTCAACATCGGGGCTGTTCACCTTCTTATATTCGGTTGCCAGGTATAAGCCTTTATCACCTCACCTTACACTTGGTGGGTTTTATTTCGCTCAACATTATTGTATTTTTATTCACAAATACTGCATGAATATTGATACTATCATGACCCGAGGTGTGTCAACAATGAAAAACAATTTACCGCCATTTATCGAGATTTACCGCGCTCTGATTGCCACACCATCGATCAGCGCCACCGAAGAAGCGCTCGATCAAAGTAATGCAGGTTTAATCACTCTGCTGGCGGATTGGTTCAAAGATTTAGGCTTCAGCGTTGAGGTACAACCGGTTCCCGGCACCCGTAATAAATTCAATATGCTGGCAAGTACAGGCACCGGTGCAGGCGGCCTGCTGCTCGCCGGTCATACCGACACCGTACCGTTTGACGAAGGACGTTGGACGCGCGATCCGTTCACCCTGACCGAACATGACAACAAGCTCTACGGACTGGGTACGGCGGATATGAAAGGTTTCTTCGCGTTTATTCTCGATGCACTGCGTGATGTCGATGTGAAACAGCTGAAAAAGCCGCTCTACATCCTGGCCACCGCCGATGAAGAGACCAGTATGGCGGGCGCACGCTACTTCTCTGAAAATACGGCGATTCGCCCGGATTGCGCGATTATCGGCGAGCCAACATCCCTGCAGCCAATTCGCGCGCACAAAGGCCATATTTCCACGGCGGTACGCGTGCTCGGCCAGTCTGGCCATTCCAGCGATCCAGCGCGCGGCGTGAACGCCATTGAACTGATGCACGATGCCATCGGCCACATTATGCAGTTGCGCGACTCGCTGAAAGCACGCTATCACCACGATTCATTCACCGTGCCTTACCCGACGCTGAACCTCGGCAGCCTGCATGGTGGCGATGCCTCCAACCGTATTTGCGCCTGCTGCGAACTGCACATGGATATCCGCCCGTTGCCGGGAATGACGTTAAGCGACCTGAATGGCTTACTGACGGACGCGCTGGCCCCGGTGAGCGAACGCTGGCCTGGCCGACTGACGGTTTCCGAGCTGCACCCGCCGATCCCGGGTTACGAATGCCCGCCGGATCACCAACTGGTCGAGGTGGTGGAAAAACTGCTCGGCGAGAAAACCGATGTGGTGAACTACTGCACAGAAGCGCCGTTTATTCAGACGCTGTGCCCGACGCTAGTACTGGGACCAGGTTCCATTAATCAGGCACATCAACCAGATGAATATCTGGAAACACGCTTCATTAAGCCAACCCGCGAATTAATTACCCAGGTTGTGCATCATTTTTGCTGGCATTAACCGAACGTCGCCTTGCTAATCCTTTAGTGGTAAGCAAGGCGATTCTTTTAACATTTGCATAAGCAACGCTTATTTGACGCGATGTGAATTAAATAACGTAAATTCCCGCCATTTTTTCGTTTGCTGAACCGATTTCGCAGCAATTGACGTCAGGTGTTTTACGTGGCTTTATAAAAGACGACTAAAAAGTTAAGTCCGAAAGATTTCGCGTTGCAGCCAATGCCGCTGGGACGCGAAAGATACAGGACATATTCAAAACAGATGGGGTGTCTGGGATCATATGAACGAACAATATTCCGCGTTGCGTAGTAATGTCAGTATGCTCGGCAAAGTGCTGGGAGAAACCATCAAGGATGCGCTGGGAGAGAACATTCTCGATCGCGTAGAAACAATCCGTAAGCTGTCTAAATCATCCCGCGCTGGCAATGAAGCGAACCGTCAGGAACTGCTCACTACGCTGCAGAATCTGTCTAACGACGAGCTGCTGCCAGTTGCCCGTGCGTTTAGTCAGTTCTTGAACCTGGCCAATACCGCCGAACAGTACCACAGCATTTCGCCAAAAGGCGAAGCTGCCAGCAACCCGGAAGTGATTGCCCGTACCCTGCGTAAACTGAAAGACCAGCCTAACCTCGATGAAGCGACAATCAAAAAAGCCGTGGAATCGCTTTCTCTGGAGCTGGTCCTGACCGCACACCCAACCGAAATCACCCGCCGTACGTTGATTCATAAAATGGGTGAGGTTAACGCATGCCTCAAGCAGCTTGATAACAAAGACATCGTCGATTACGAACGCCACCAGTTGATGCGCCGCCTGCGCCAGCTAATCGCCCAATCATGGCACACGGATGAAATCCGTAAACTGCGTCCCAGCCCGGTTGATGAAGCCAAATGGGGCTTCGCCGTGGTTGAAAATAGCCTGTGGGAAGGTGTACCGAACTATCTGCGTGAACTGAATGAACAGCTGGAAGCGCATCTGAACTACAAGCTGCCCGTCGATTTTGTCCCGGTCCGATTCACCTCGTGGATGGGCGGTGACCGTGACGGTAACCCGAACGTAACGGCAGATATCACCCGCCACGTGCTGCTGCTCAGCCGCTGGAAAGCGACCGATCTGTTCCTGAAAGACATCCAGTTTCTGGTTTCTGAACTGTCGATGGTCAAAGCCACGCCTGAGCTATTAGCGCTGGTGGGTGAAGAAGGCGCGGCAGAACCCTATCGCCATCTGATGAAAATGCTCCGTTCGCGTCTGATGACGACCCAGGCCTGGCTGGAAGCGCGACTGAAAGGCGAAAAATTGCCGAAACCTGCAGGTCTGCTGACACAAAACGAGCAGCTATGGGAACCGCTGTACGCGTGTTATCAATCACTGCAAGCCTGCGGTATGGGCATCATCGCCAATGGCGAACTGCTCGATACCTTGCGCCGAGTGAAATGTTTTGGCGTCCCGCTGGTGCGTATCGATATTCGTCAGGAAAGCACCCGTCATACCGAAGCGCTGGGCGAACTGACCCGTTACCTGGGCATTGGCGACTACGAAAGCTGGTCAGAAGCAGACAAACAGGCCTTCCTGATCCGAGAACTGAACTCCAAACGTCCACTGCTGCCGCGCAGCTGGGAACCGAGTAACGATACCCGCGAAGTCCTCGATACCTGTCGGGTGATTGCCGAAGCACCTCATGGTTCTATTGCTGCCTACGTGATCTCGATGGCGAAAACACCGTCGGATGTGCTGGCCGTTCACCTGCTGCTGAAAGAAGCTGGCATTGGTTTTACCATGCCGGTAGCGCCGCTGTTTGAAACGCTGGACGACCTCAACAATGCTGACGATGTAATGACTCAGTTGTTGAATATCGACTGGTACCGCGGTCTGATTCAGGGCAAGCAGATGGTCATGATTGGCTACTCTGATTCCGCCAAAGACGCAGGCGTGATGGCGGCGTCCTGGGCGCAATATCAGGCGCAGGATGCGTTGATCAAAACCTGCGAAAAAGCCGGCATTGAACTGACGTTGTTCCACGGCCGGGGTGGTTCTATCGGTCGCGGCGGCGCTCCGGCCCATGCGGCACTGCTCTCACAACCACCAGGTAGCCTGAAAGGCGGACTGCGCGTCACTGAGCAGGGTGAGATGATCCGCTTCAAATACGGTCTGCCGGAAGTGACCATCAGCAGCCTGTCTCTGTACACCGCCGCGATCCTGGAAGCCAACCTGCTACCACCGCCGGAACCGAAAGACAGCTGGTGCCATATTATGGATGAGCTGTCAGATATCTCCTGCAAGCTGTACCGTGGCTACGTGCGTGAGAACAAAGACTTTGTACCTTACTTCCGCTCAGCAACTCCCGAGCAGGAACTGGGTAAATTACCGCTCGGCTCACGTCCAGCTAAGCGCCGTCCGACCGGTGGGGTAGAGTCTTTGCGTGCCATTCCATGGATCTTCGCCTGGACACAAAACCGCCTGATGCTCCCGGCCTGGCTGGGCGCAGGTACCGCACTGCAAAAAGTGGTTGAAGACGGTAAACAGAGCGAACTTGAAGCGATGTGCCGCGACTGGCCATTCTTCTCCACGCGCCTTGGCATGCTGGAAATGGTGTTCTCGAAAGCGGACCTGTGGCTGGCAGAATACTACGATCAGCGTCTGGTCAAAAAAGAGCTGTGGCCGTTAGGTGAAGAACTGCGCCACCGTCTGGAAGCCGACATCAACGTGGTACTGGCAATCGCCAACGACTCACATTTGATGGCCGACCTGCCGTGGATTGCCGAGTCAATTCAGTTAAGAAATATTTATACCGATCCGTTGAACGTGCTACAGGCTGAACTGTTACACCGTTCGCGTCTGGCAGAAGAACAAGGTGAAGCCCCCGATCCGCGCGTTGAACAAGCGCTGATGGTCACCATCGCCGGTGTCGCAGCGGGTATGCGTAATACCGGTTAAGTAAGCCCCCCCTGTCACCCTCGTGCAATTGCGCGGGGGTGACCTCAAAAACGCTTGTCATAACCGTTTCATTTCAAATATATTCTTGCCTTGATTCATTTATTTTATGAATGAATCATCAACGAAAAGCGATCTTAACGTCGCGACGCTTCAGATCTCCTTAAGATTTAGCCGCTACTCTTGGCGACACGATTAATGACAGGCTCACACTATGCAATCCTTACAACTCCAGACTAAACCCCCGTTTAGCTGGAAAGCCCTAGGTTGGGCACTTCTCTATTTTTGGTTTTTTTCTTCATTACTGCAGGCCATTATCTATTTTAGCGGTTATAGCGGATCGACCGGATTACGTGACTCATTATTATTTAGTTCGCTATGGTTGATCCCGGTATTCTTATTCCCTAATCGTATCCGTATTATTGCCGCCGTCATTGGCGTCGTGCTGTGGGCCGCGTCGCTCGCCGCACTGAGTTATTACGTCATTTACGGGCAGGAGTTCTCACAGAGCGTGCTGTACGTGATGTTTGAGACTAATGCCAACGAAGCCAGCGAATACTTAAGTCAGTATTTCAGCCTTAAAATTGTCTTCATCGCGCTGGCCTATACCGCCGTAGCGATTCTGCTGTGGACGCGCCTGCGCCCGGTTCATATTCCCTCCCCCTGGCGTTATCTGGTGTCGTTTGCGCTGTTATACGGCTTGATTCTGCACCCGATGACCGTCAATACATTTATTAAGCATAAACCTTTCGAGCAAACGCTGAACGGTCTTGCTTCTCGTATGGAGCCCGCCGCACCGTGGCAGTTTATTTCTGGCTATTATCAGTATCGTCAACAACTAACCTCATTGAACAGTCTGCTGAATGAGAACAATGCGCTACCGCCACTGGCGCATTTTAAAGACAACTCTGGCGATGCTCCGCGCACGCTGGTGCTGGTGATTGGTGAGTCAACTCAGCGTGGGCGCATGAGCCTGTACGGCTATCCGCGTAAAACCACGCCGGAACTGGACGCGCTGCACAAATCCGATCCTAACCTGACCGTATTCAATAATGTTGTGACCTCTCGTCCTTACACTATTGAAATCCTGCAGCAAGCGCTGACCTTTGCTAACGAGAAGAACCCGGATTTATATCTGACGCAGCCGTCGCTGATGAACATGATGAAGCAGGCGGGGTATAAGACATTCTGGATCACTAACCAGCAAACTATGACCGCGCGTAACACTATGCTGGCCGTATTTTCCAAGCAGACAGATAAGCAGTTCTATATGAACCAGCAGCGAACGCAAAGTGCGCGCGAATATGACAGCAACGTGCTGGCACCGTTTAAAGAGGTGCTGGCCGATCCGGCGCCGAAAAAATTCATCATCGTTCATCTGCTGGGTACACATATTAAGTACAAATTCCGCTATCCGGATGGTCAGGGGAAATTTGACAATAATATCGACAACGTCCCGCCAGGATTGAACAGCGATGAGCTGGAAGCCTATAACGATTACGACAGCGCTAATGTGTATAACGACCACATCATTGCCAGCCTGATTAACGACTACAAAGCCACCGATCCGAACGGCTTCCTGCTCTACTTCTCCGATCATGGCGAAGAGGTGTATGACACGCCGCCGCATAAAACGCAGGGGCGTAATGAAGACAACCCAACGCGTCATATGTACACGGTGCCGTTCCTGCTATGGACGTCTGAAAAATGGCAGGCTGCACACCCGCGTGACTTCTCACAAGATGTCGATCGTAAGTACAGCAGCTCTGAACTTATTCATACCTGGTCTGATTTAGCGGGCTTTACCTACGATGGATTCGACCCGACGCGTGCCATTACCAACCCGCAGTTCAAAGAGACAACCCGCTGGATTGGTAATCCGTACAAGAAAAACGCCCTGATTGATTACGATACTCTGCCTTACGGCGATCAAATCGGTAATCAATAACAGGCTGCCGGATGCGCTACGCTTATCCGACCTACAGCTCGCAATGACTTGTAGGCCGGATAAGGCATTAGCCGCCATCCGGCAATAATCACTTGAGGGCGGTTGCTTTCAACGTTACTGTGGCCCTGTCTGTTGCCAGCAAGGGATTCACATGTATCACGACGTCAGCCACCTTATCTCCCGCCTGATTAACGGTCCCCTCCCGCTGCGGCAGGTGTGTTTCGCCAGCACCAACGGTTCAATGCCGGAATTAGCCTATCAGGTTGATTTTCCCCGTCTGGAAATTGTACTGGAAGGCGAGTTTGCTGATGTCAGCATCGGAAACAAACTTACCTCTGGTGATGTGCTGTACGTCCCGGCAGGTGGTTGGAATCTCCCGCAGTGGCACACGCCGGTCACCACGCTCAGCATCCTGTTCGGCAAACAGCAGTTAGGTTTCAGCATCGTTCAGTGGGATGGAAAACAATGTCAAAACCTCGCCAAACAACACGTTGCGCGGCGCGGACCGCGTATTGGCTCCTTCCTGCTGCAAACGCTACATGAGATGCAGATGCAGCCACAGGAGCAACAAACGGCTAGGTTGATCGTCGCCAGTCTGTTAAGCCACTGTCGCGATCTGCTGGGCAGCCAGATCCAGACCGCGTCGCGTAGTCAGGCGCTTTTCGACGCTATTCGCGACTATATCGACGAACGCTACGCCTCGCCGCTGACCCGCGAATCCGTCGCCCAGGCATTCTACATTTCACCGAATTACCTCTCACACCTGTTTCAGAAAACCGGGGCGATTGGTTTTAACGAGTATCTGAACCATACGCGACTGGAACACGCTAAGGCGCTGCTGAAGGGTTACGACCTGAAGGTGAAAGAAGTGGCACACTCCTGTGGATTTGTCGACAGTAACTACTTCTGTCGCCTGTTTCGTAAGAATACAGAGCGTTCTCCGTCAGAGTATCGTCGGCAATATCACAGCCAGTTAACGGAAAAAAAGGCACATCGGCAGTGAAGCCGTTGCGTAGCGACACAGACTGAGCACAAATCCATCATTTACTGGATTTTTGTAATATTCAAGAACCCTCAAAACTCTCTATACCCCAGAATAAACCCATAGCTAATTAACATGTGATGTATCTCTCACTTTGACAGATACATTACATTTATCCAGTTTTTGGCAGATTTGTCAGATAGCGCACGACTGTAAAACGCTCTTATCCTGTACGCAGAACAGCATTCCGGCAACGGGCGGCTAACCGAATATTAAGAGGGTGTTTTGTATGGAACTGTACCTGGATACCGCCAACGTGGCGGAAGTTGAACGTCTGGCACGCATCTTCCCGATTGCTGGCGTCACTACCAACCCAAGCATCGTGGCGGCAAGTAAAGAGTCCATCTGGGAGGTACTGCCGCGTCTGCAAAAGGCAATAGGCAAAGACGGCATTCTGTTCGCGCAGACCATGAGCCGTGATGCGCAGGGGATGGTGGAAGAAGCTAAGCGCCTGAGTCTCGCCGTACCAGGTATCGTCGTTAAAATCCCGGTCACCGCCGAAGGTCTGGCGGCCATCAAGCAGCTGAAAAAAGAAGGTATTACCACCTTAGGCACCGCCGTGTACAGCGCAGCGCAAGGACTGCTGGCCGCGCTGGCGGGAGCAAAATATGTCGCCCCTTATGTGAACCGTGTTGACGCCCAGGGCGGAGACGGTATCCGCACGGTACAGGAACTGCAAACATTGCTGGAGCTGCATGCACCAAACAGCATGGTGCTGGCAGCCAGCTTTAAAACGCCACGCCAGGCGCTGGATTGCTTACTGGCAGGATGTGAAGCAATCACCCTGCCATTAGATGTAGCGCAACAAATGCTCAATACCCCTGCGGTAGAGTCTGCAATAGAGAAGTTTGAGCAGGACTGGAACAACGCATTTGGTCGGATCACTCTTTAAGGAGATAACGTATGGATCGCATTATTCAATCACCGGGTAAATACATCCAGGGTGCCGATGTTATTACTCGTCTTGGCAGTTACCTCAAACCACTGGCGGAACGCTGGCTGGTTGTTGGAGACAAATTTGTCTTAGGCTTTGCCCAACCCGCCCTGGAAAAAAGCTTCCAGGATGCCGGTCTGGCGCTGGAAATCGCCCCGTTTGGCGGCGAATGTTCACAAAACGAAATCGATCGCCTGCGCGGCGTCGCGGAACAAGCGCAGTGTGGCGCGGTATTAGGCATTGGTGGCGGTAAAACGCTGGATACCGCCAAAGCACTGGCCCACTTTATGGGCGTGCCGGTTGCCATTGCACCGACCATTGCCTCAACCGATGCCCCCTGCAGCGCGCTGTCGGTAATTTACACCGATGCAGGTGAGTTCGATCGCTATCTGCTGCTGCCGAACAACCCGGACCGGGTCATTGTGGATACCAAAATTGTCGCCGGGGCACCGGCTCGTTTACTTGCCGCCGGCATTGGCGATGCGCTGGCAACCTGGTTTGAAGCCCGCGCCTGTTCACGCAGCGGCGCCACCACCATGGCCGGTGGTCAGTGTACTCAGGCGGCACTGGCGCTAGCCGAGCTGTGCTACAACACGCTGATCGAAGAAGGCGAAAAAGCGATGCTGGCCGCCGAGCAGCACGTGGTGACCCCAGCACTGGAGCGCGTGATTGAAGCCAACACCTACCTGAGCGGCGTCGGTTTTGAAAGCGGTGGGCTGGCCGCAGCACATGCTATTCACAACGGCCTGACGGCCATCCCGGATGCACATCACTATTATCACGGTGAAAAAGTGGCATTCGGTACGTTAACGCAGTTAGTACTGGAAAATGCGCCGGTAGAAGAAATTGAAACCGTGGCGGCACTGTGCCACTCCGTTGGTCTGCCAATCACCCTTGCCCAACTGGATATCAAGCAGGATATTCCGGCCAAAATGCGCATCGTGGCCGAAGCAGCCTGTGCCGAAGGCGAAACCATTCACAACATGCCTGGCGGAGCCACGCCGGATCAGGTTTACGCCGCGCTGCTGGTGGCAGATCAGTACGGTCAGCGATTCCTGCAAGAGTGGGAATAAGCACGGTTTGACCGGATGGCGGCTTCGCCTTATCCGGCCATACCTAACGGCCAATAAAAATCCCCGCAATTGCGGGGATTTTCTGTATGCCATCCGGCCTCTTGCTTTACAGCAAGTCGAAACGGTCCAGATTCATCACTTTCACCCATGCCGCGACAAAGTCTTTCACAAACTTCTCGTGGGCATCGCTGCAGGCATACACTTCAGCCACAGCACGCAGGACCGAGTTAGAGCCAAACACCAGGTCAGCGCGGGTTGCCGTGTACTTCACTTCGCCGCTCAGACGGTCGCGACCTTCAAACAGCTCCTGTGACGCATCAACCGCCTTCCACTCATGACGCATATCCAGCAGATTGACAAAGAAGTCAGTGCTGAGCACGCCTGGGCGATCGGTAAAGACGCCATGCTGGCTACCATCGAAGTTTGTTCCCAGCACACGCATACCGCCCACCAGCACGGTCATTTCCGGCGGGGTTAACGTCAGTTGCTGCGCTTTATCGATCAGCAGCGACTCGGTGGTCGAAACCTCAGGACGGGAACGATAATTACGGAAACCATCGGCAATCGGCTTGAGCAGTTCAAACATCTCAATATCAGTCTGATCCTGACGCGCATCCGCACGGCCCGGCGCAAAAGGTACATTGATACTGACACCTGCCGCGCTTGCCGCCTTCTCCACACCAACGACGCCTGCCAGCACGATGATATCGGCTAACGAGGCGGTATGCGCCGATTTATAAATACCTTCCAGCACCGGCAGAACACGGGCTGCCGTCGCATTCACATCCCAGCCGCGTTGCGGATTCAGCGCCAGACGCGCCCCGTTAGCCCCGCCGCGTTTATCGCCCCCGCGGAACGTTGACGCAGAAGCCCATGCCACCGACACCAACTCGCCCACAGAAAGCCCGGAAGCCGCAATGGTCGCCTTCAGGTTAAGGATATCTTCTTCGCTTGGGTTGAAGAACGCGTGCGGCAGCGGATCCTGCCAAATCAGATCTTCCTGCGGGACTTCTGGTCCAATGTAACGTGATTTTGGCCCCATATCCCGGTGCGTCAGCTTAAACCACGCGCGAGCAAAGGCTTCGTTAAACGCCTGCGGATCGTTGAGGAAACGACGGGAGATCTTCTCGAATTCCGGATCAAAACGCAGCGTCAGATCGGTAACCAGCATCGTCGGCTTACGTTTTTTCGACGGATCAAACGGATCCGGAATAATTTCAGGGGCATCGACCGCTTCAAACTGGATAGCACCGGCCGGGCTGCGGGTCTGTACCCATTCGTATTTGAACAGGTTCTCGAAGAAATAGTTGCTCCACTGGGTCGGCGTTTGCGTCCAGACCACTTCCAGACCGGAGGTGATGTTGTCTGCGCCCACACCGCTGCCGTAGCTGCTGGCCCAACCTAAGCCTTGGGCCTCAATCGGTGCTGATTCTGGATCGGGGCCGACGTGCGATGCAGGACCTGCACCGTGGGTTTTACCCAACGTATGACCACCGCCAATCAGCGCCACAGTTTCTTCGTCATTCATCCCCATGTTGCCGAAGGTGGCACGAATCGCTGCTGCCGCGGAAAGCGGTTCACCGCTGTGATCCGGCCCTTCCGGGTTCACGTAGATAAGTCCCATCTCAGTCGCACCCAGCGGGGCTTTCGCCAGCTCTTCCGGATGGCGGTGCGTCAACCAGGCTTTTTCGTCACCCCAGTTCACATCAAGATCCGGTTCCCATACGTCTTCACGACCGGCACCAAAGCCAAAGGTACGGAAGCCGGAGTTCTCCAGCGCCACGTTACCCGCGAGGATAAACAGGTCGGCCCAGGAAATTTTCTGACCATACTTTTGCTTAACAGGCCACAACAAACGACGGGCTTTATCCAGGCTCACGTTGTCCGGCCAGGAGTTCAGTGGCGCAAAACGCTGCTGTCCGCGACCTGCGCCACCGCGTCCATCAATGGAGCGATAGGTCCCTGCGCCGTGCCATGCCATACGGATAAACAAACCGGCATACGTGCCCCAGTCAGCGGGCCACCACGGTTGAGATTCGGACAGGAGGGCTCTGAGATCCCCTTTCAGGGCAGAATAGTCGAGTTTGCTAAATTCTTTGCGGTAATTGAAATCTTCACCCAATGGGTTCGAACGGTTGGAGTGTTGGTTCAAAAGGTCTACGCGGAGTTGATTCGGCCACCAGTCGCGGTTATTTCTTCCTGCTCCCGCGCTGGGATCGTGACCGCCTTGATGGAAAGGACACTTACCGGCAGTTGATGCGTTTTGGCTATCGTCGGACATGCTCATCTATATGCTCCCTTTACAGTGTTCTAGCTACGATATACACCACCAGAGATAAGATATAGTCGAAAAAACCCACAGATTCGATAGCTAAATCCTTTTATATTTTTAGTTACAGAGATGTAGATCAAAATGATCAACAAAAAGCCCTCCGTAGAGGGCTGATGTTACAATTAAGCAGGCCTGACGCCCAGCGTATGGCATATCGCGTAGCTCATCTCGGCGCGGTTGAGCGTATAGAAATGGAAATCTTTCACCCCTTCACGGCTTAAAATCTTCACCATGTCCATGGCAATGTTAGCGCCCACCAGCTTGCGGGTTTCCGCGTCATCATCCAGACCGTCAAACATCGTCGACATCCAGGAAGGGATGCGCACGTTGGTCATGTCAGCGAATTTTTTCGCCTGCTTAAAATTAGAGACCGGCAGGATACCCGGGATAATTTCCACATCGATACCTGCGGTTACGCAGCGGTCACGAAAACGCAGATAGCTTTCCACGTCGAAGAAAAACTGGGTGATCGCGCGATTCGCTCCGGCGTCGACCTTACGCTTCAGGTTGAGCAGATCGGCCTGGGCGCTTTTCGCTTCCGGGTGGACTTCCGGATAGGCCGCAACAGAGATATCAAAGTCTGCCACTTCTTTGAGTAACCCAACCAGATCGGCGGCGTACATATCCGGTTTGCCACTGCCTGGCGGCAGGTCGCCGCGCAGGGCCACAATATGACGAATCCCGTTGTTCCAGTAATCCTGAGCGATAGTTCGCAGCTCGTCGCGAGTAGCATCAATACAGGTCAGGTGCGGGGCGGCTTCAAGACCGGTGCGATCCTTAATCCCCTTAATGATGCTGTGCGTGCGGTCACGCTCACCGGAGTTTGCGCCGTAGGTCACGGAGACAAACTTGGGCTTCAGACTGCTCAGGCGATCGATTGAGTTCCACAGTGTTTGCTCCATTTCACTGGTGCGCGGCGGGAAAAACTCAAACGAAACGTTAATCTGACCCTGGACTTCAGCCAGGCTCTGATTCAGGGCTTCCCGCTGGTTGGCGTGAAAAAAGCTCATACCTTACCTCATCAATCTTTTGTCGTTATATGTTGTGTTGTGAACTGCTATACGTTTAGACGTCTAGATGTAAAAATGACGGAAAAGCGCCGTAACGTCAACATAAAAATCATCGTGAAAGGTGAGGAATACTCAGTGAAGATGAAAATAATTCACTTTAGCGTGCAGAAAGGAAGGACGCCGAGAGTAATGAAGGAAGCCATTGCAGGCGAGATTCTTGTTCAGGCGGTAATATCAGTCCGACAGTGATGCACAATTCCGTGTCGCATAGCGGACGAAAAACCACTCCCTGCCGCTGGATAGCTGCAAACGATGCCGGAAACAGGCTCACCCCCTCGCCACGCGCAATACGCGCGAGCAGAACATCATGCTCCAGCGGCTCTTCAATACAGACAGGCGAGTAGCCTGCGTGGCGGAAAATAGCGCGCGTGTAGTCGAAGAACGCCGGGTTTCGCTCACGCTTAAACCAAAACAAGGGTCGAGAGTTAAGCGCGCGGAGCGCCAGCGAATCCGCATCGGCTTCCGGCCAGTGGGCAGGTAGGGCGGCAATTAACGGTTCCTGCCACGCCAGCGGGATCACGGTGAGTCCGGCGCTCTGCAGCGGCAACGCCACCAGGGCCGCATCCAGTTTTCCACGCCGTACCTGACGCACGAGCTCAGGTGAGCCATGGCGTACAATATTCAACGCCGCAACACGCGTCGCGAGTTGGCTTTCCAGCGAGGCGAAAATCCCCTGCTCAAATGCGGTAGTCAATCCAAAGCGTAGCGACTGTGTACTGGTTTGCCCAAGCTTGCTCAATTGCGCATACGTTTCATCTTGTTGTGCCAACAACGGGCGGACAATCTCCAGCACGCGCACGCCTTCATCCGTGAGCGTCAGACCTTTGGTATGACGGATAAAAAGCGTCACTCCCAGCCGATCTTCAAGCTGGCGAATATGGCGGCTGAGCGGCGGTTGCGACATAAACAAGCGCTGCGCCGCGCGGCTCATATTGTTCTCTTGTGCCACCACCACGAAGTAGCGCAGCAGGCGGATATCCAGAGAGTGAAGCGGGGAAGCAGTCATACCGAAAAGGTATCACGGAATCGGTATTATCCAAATCATTCTGCGCGCCCTATTCTCTCGTCATACCGTAACTACCGAGGGAATTATCATGCTTTCAGAACGCTTTATTACCGGACAGAACATGTTGCAACAGGTTGATGGTAAAGGCGGCGACGCCGTCGTCGAGAGCCTGAAAGATATTGCGCCGGACTTCGCTCGTTACCTGATCGAGTTTCCTTTTGGCGATATCTACGCTCGTCCGGGGCTGGATTTACGCAGTCGGGAAATAGCCACCGTCGCCGCGCTCACGGCGCTGGGAAATGCCGCACCGCAGCTGAAAGTGCACATTGCCGCCGCGCTGCACGTCGGGTTAACGCAGGAGGAGATTACTGAAGTAATGATGCAGATGGCAGTATATGCGGGCTTTCCCGCTGCGCTAAACGGGCTGTTCGCCGCAAAAGAGGTGTTTGCCTCGCACAAAGGTTAAAATAACAGGCCAGCGGATACTCTGCTGGCCTGAACTCGTTACGGTTTCACATCTTCCACACGCATGCCTTTGAGTTGCTCATCCGTCAGCGTATTTCCCGCTTTGAAGTAATCAACAACCGCATTAGAGACATAGTAACCGCCGGAGGTATTACGCGCTTTACCTTCGGTAAATGCGCTAAAACCATCGCCACCATCTGCCAGGAAGCTGTTGGTCACAATATGGTAAACCGTAGCATCCTCAATCGGCTTGCCGTTTAACGTCAATACAGTAACCCGCTGACCGGCCGGTTTGCTGCTGTCGTACTTCATCTCCAGCCCTTTGGATACCTGCAACACGCCATTACTTAAACTCGCGCCGTGCTCCATCAAGCTACGCAACTGCTTACCTGTAAGCTCCATCGTTGCCAGTTCATTAGGGAACGGGAAGGTGCTAATGACCGCGCCCATGGTGATGGCGCCCGCCGGGATTTCATTGCGAATACCGCCTGAGTTAGTAAGCGCCAACTGGGTATCTTTACCTGCCGCCACCAGCAGCGCATCCGCCGCCAGATTTCCCAGCGAAGAAGATTCACCGTAAGCACGGGTCAGCTCAACGGGAGAGTTTGCGACCGTTTGTTGTACAACTTTATCGAGCTTTTTGTTCCAGCCATCAATGACTTGTTTGGTCTGCGGGTCTGGCTGCCACTCATCAGCAAAAATGGTCTTTAGCTCGAAGTTCTTCACGGTAAATTGATGCGGTTTCTGCTGATAATCCAGCACCAGTTTACCGACATCAATACCGCCGCTGTCAGTAGACAAGATCAGAGTATTGCCCACTTTAATCGGCTCCGGCGTCCCGACATGCGCATGCCCGGTGATCAGGATATCCAGCCCATGCACCTGACCCGCGGTCTGGATGTCTTTATCCAACGCACGGCGTACGTCAGTGCTCCCCTGGCTGGACTGACGCGCCGGCGTGCCTTCATGGATCAGTGCCACGGTCAGATCCACTTTGCCTTTCAGCTCATCAATATAGCGTTGCAGCCACTTCACCTCATCCCGCGCTTCAATGCCAACGCGCGTCGAAGCAGAAACCGTATCGTCAAAGGCAAACACGCCGTGCAGACCAATCACGCCAATCTTCACGCCATCTTTTTCAATAATGGTGTAAGGCTTATCCCAGAAGGCCTTGCTGCTGTTCTGATAGAAAATATTGCCCTGAACAATCGGGAATTTTGCCTGGCTGAGTTGCAGTAGCGTGTTATCCCAGCCATGATCGAACTCATGGTTACCCATGGTAACAGCATCAAAGTCCATGGTGTTCATAATGTCGATAATGGCTTTACCCTTGGTCATACTGCTGATGTAAGGCCCCGTAAAGTAATCGCCCGCATCAAAAAACCAGGTCGCTTTATTGCTGGCCTTCTCCTGTTTAACCATCGTCGTGATATTCGCCCAACCGCCAATATCGCGCGCGCCATTGGCAATCCACGGCACCTTATAAGGTTCAACGTGGGCATGGAGATCGTTGGTGTAGATAATCGTGACATCTTTGGCACTCGCCCAGAGAGGCAAAGAGACCAGAGCGCCGATAGCAAGCATTTTTAACTTCATAATCAATCCCTTTCAGTCATATAAAGATCCGCTACGTTACGTTCTGATAGGTTTTATTATGTGAGAAAACTCACATCCACCGGTGATAGTTGCAGGTCAAAATCAACGACCATTAAAAATCGTTGGTAATAAGATGTCTTCTTTGTTCACCATCAATTGCTGCAAGTCATTTAGCTGTCGCAATCTGGGGCTGGCAAGCTCACCAGATTACGATCAGCCAGATTATCGGCTGGGGTATGCCGCGCTGCACTGCCGGGCATGCGGAAGTTATCCGCCGCTGTTTAACGAGGAACAGTTCCGACTCTGGCTGTCGGCCTATTTAGCGGATTCTGCAGCTAATAGCGGTCATTTTTGCTCAAGTTGTTACCAACGGGGCCCAATCCGCTATGGCCGAAATCCTCAGGGCAGTCAGCGCGTTCAGTGTCGGGCGTGTAAAAAGGTCTGGACGCCCAAACGACAGCCGCTCACACTTTTTGAGCCGCCAGAACAAATCGCGACGGTTCCGTTGATCGTGCCTTTTCAAGGCGCCAGCGCCGACCAGAAACTTTATGTATTGCTCAGCTTTGATGCTATTCGTGGCAATATTCTGCATGTTTCCAGCAATTTTACCCCCTATCCCATTGGTGACACATTACGTTACCGCTGGCGCGGCATTGGCGAGGCAACTGCAACGCATGACGATATTGTTCAGCGTGTGGCTCAGCGAGAAAGTCAGTTTTTACGCCGCAACCAATTTGATGAAATCCAGTACGGCAGCGCCGAACTCAAACGCAACGCCAGCGGCGCTATTTTGCGCCCGGTCATTGCCGCGCACGGCCATTTTCGGGTACTGAGCCATCTCTGGCCGCAGGTAAAAACGCACATTATCACCCATGAATGTTTTCTACGCGGCGCCGCAATTACCGCATGGGCGGAACAGTTTCGCGAGCACCGCGCCTCGCTGTGGTTTATTGATGAAGAGATCGATGACAATACGTGTCTACTCCCCTGGCGGCTGCGGGGTAAAACGTATCAGGGATGGTGGCGAAACCAGTGGCAGATTTGGGAACAAGGCACTAACCGTAAAATGGTTAGCGCCCTGACTCATTCCTGTTTAGCTACGGGGGAAACGATTAGCCTGACAGCTAGCGGTATTTTTATCTTCTGGCTACAGCAGCAGCCTAAATTCAGGCAATGTGCGCAATTCTCGGCCAACAGTGTAAGCCAAATCATAACCTCGTATTGCAGCCAGTATAATGACCAGTTAGTCCGATTCCATACCCCACTATCTGTATGAATTTAGTGCCTAAAGGTAGCATTATGTTGTGCCAAATATGATGACATTACAGGAGTGAGAAAATGGAACTTTCTATACCAGGGTTGAGGGGGCGAAAATGGACTTGCGCAGACTTATTGAGCAGTTATCGTTTCTGGAGCATATTTACATTATTTATCCTAATATCAATAATATGTACATTAGGCTCCACATATAATATGTATTTCTGGCAATCATCACTGGGGATCACGCCTAAGGCATCCGGCCTTATTATAGCTTTCGGACAGTTGGGAACGTTAATGGGCTTTATGTTGGCCTGGTTCCTGTGCCGATTAAAAAACCGATACTCGTTGTATATTATTGCGCTTTTATTGGTAGCAGGCACAGTAATCACCTTTCTGGTAAAAGACGCATCCGGCCTAACTTTACTTACCATCGGACAATTTTTAATTGCCGCAAGCCAGGGGGCAATCTCGCTATTGCTACCGGCGTTAATTGCCGTCGCGACGGGCAGCATTGAAATATTCGTGATTATATTTGGCCTCTGTTCATTAATTAAATTATTAACAAGCACCTACCTTATTGCCTTCATTTTTCAGGCTGCGCCAGAAAATATTTTGCTAATGCCACCTACGCTGGCAATTGTGGCATTAGTTCTCACGCTGCCGATAAAAAACTCGCTATTTTTTGCCCCACCACCAGAGCGGAAATCATCAACCCAACGTCCTGAACGCGCAGAGCCAGCCTTCATGGCACTCCTCGCATTAATAATCCCATTCTATATGGTGTATTGGTTCGTAAAAATACACCGTGAAATACAGTTCGTAAAACCGTCGTCTCAATTAATGACGGCGTTCGGCGCAGGATGGGTATCGGTACTGATGCCGTTTGGTTGCGCCATATTATGCATGACACTCAACGATGAACTTCTGTCATTATCAAAGGAACAGGCTGGGATCAAAACGGGGTGGGTGTTGTTCTGGACGTTACTGTGTCCTCCGCTCGGGGTTGCGCTCATTCAGATAAAAATGAACAATCTCATTGCTGTAAACAACGAGAGCTTAATCTAATAGCCTTTTTCCAGAGAAGTGAGATTAGCAGGTACTCCCCGACATAAAGAGGAGTACCTGTTTTCGACATGTAAAGTGAGATTACAGCAACTGCGCCAGACGATTAATATCCGACTGAATCGCCCCGGCGGTCACATCACGACCCGCCCCCGGCCCACGGATCACCAGCGGGTTATCACGGTACCAGCGGCTTTCGATGGCGAACACGTTATCGCACGGCAGCAGCGCCGCCAGCGGGTGCTCAGGACGGACCGCTTCCACCCCCACACGCGCTTTGCCGTTGGCATCGAAACGTGCCACGTAGCGCAGTACCAGCCCCATTTCACGGGCGGCCTCCAGCCGCTGAACCATCTGCTCATTCAGCTCATCGCCATTTTCAAAGAAATGGTCAATAGAGCCTTCTTCACAGTGCGCAGGTACCAGTGACTCCACGCGAACCTGGTCCGGCTCGATGTCGTAACCCGCTTCACGCGCCAGGATCACCAGCTTGCGCATCACATCTTTACCAGAAAGGTCAACGCGCGGGTCCGGCTCAGTCAGCCCCTGCTGCCACGCCTGATCCACCAGATCGGTAAACGGAACAGAACCGTCAAATTGCAGGAACAGCCACGACAGCGTGCCGGAGAAGATCCCGCTGATCGACAAAATGGTGTCTCCGCTGTCAATCAGATCCCGTACGGTATGATTGATCGGCAATCCGGCACCGACAGTGGCGTTATACAGCCAGTGACGACCGGTTTTCTCAAAGGCGTCGTGGATTTGGCGATACTTATTACTCGTGCTTGCGCCAGCCAGTTTATTGGCGCTAATCACGTGAAAACCGTGGCTGGCGAAATCCAGATACTGATCCGCCAGTTGTTCACTGGCGGTGACGTCCAGCACGACTAAATCGTCATACGGGTGCGCGCGCATCCACAGGAACAAGGATTCTTCATCCTGCTCTACCGCTTCATCATCAAAGAAGGCTAACGCGCGGCTGGCGTCCAGTCCTTCGTAATTCAGCAGGCTACGGCGGCTATCCACCACGCCTGCCAGCACGAATTCAAAACCGGTACGCGCAGACAGCGTGCTCTGCTCACGAGCAAACAGCTCCAGCCAGCGAGAACCGATATTCCCCTTGCCAAACAGCACCAGGCCGATGCGTTTTTCAGCGCGGAAAATTGACTGGTGCAGACCCTGGATCAGGCTTTCGGTCGGGCCAGTACGCAGCACGGCAACCAGGCTGATACCCTCTTCTGACTGCCAGGTAAACTCAACCGGCTGCCCCTTCAGTTGTTGCCAGAAACGGTGGCAGTGCAGCGGGTTACGCGTCACCCCAGCACCCACCATCGCCACCAACGCCAGGCCTTGACGCAAACGCAGCTCGCCCGGCAGGCCTGCTTCATCAAGAATTTTCAGCGCGCCGTCAGCGACTTCAGAGGTGTAGCAAAATTGCAGCAGTTGGCGATCAGGATGCACACCCACCGCCAGCGGACGCACCTGTGCACGTTTTAAAATCTGGTCGATATCTTTGTAAGCCAGCTTAAAGTCCTGACCTGTGGGCACCTGGAACTCAATCAGGCAAACGTCGTCATGGCTGGTGACAATACGCGCCCCGGTACCGGAAGCCAGCACGCGTTCAATGCGCGTCGATCCTTGCTCCGGCGTATAGCTACAGCGCAACTGGAGATCAATATCGCTGCCGGAAACCGGCTGTAAGGTACGGGCATGGAGAACCGGTGCCGCCAGACGCGCCAGTTCGCTGGCTTCATCAAGGCGCAGCAACGGCAGCAAACACGCATCTTTTACTTTGCGCGGATCCGCGCTGTACACCCCGGCGACATCGCTCCAGATAGTCACGCGGGAAACACCCGCCAGTGCGCCAACCTGGGTCGCGGAGTAGTCAGAACCGTTACGCCCCAACAGCACCGTTTCGCCCGCATTACTGCGGCTGATAAATCCGGTCACCACCAGGCGTTTCCCCGGATGCTGCGCCAACAGCTGTTGCAGTAAGGGATACGAAAGGCCTTCATCCACCTGCGGTTGAGCGCCGCGTTCCGCGCGCAAAAACTCGCGCGCATCCAGCCAGGCAGATTCCAGACCCTGCTGGTTAAGTACGGCAGACATCAGACGCGCTGACCACACTTCACCATGCCCGACTACTTCAGCGTAAACCGTATCGTTGACGCCGCCGTCGAGTAAACCGGCCAGACGCTCCAGATCGTGAATAAACTCGCCAATCAGCCCATCGGCCACGTCTGGTGGTAACAGACCGCTAATAAGCTCGCTCTGATAGCGGCGTAACGCCTGCTGAACCTGATGCGCAGAAAGGCGATCGGTCTGGCTTAACTTCAGCCAGCTAATCAACTGGTTAGTGGTACTGCCCGCCGCGGAAACAACCATCATGTCGTCAGGCTGCGAGTACTCAGCCATAATGCCTGCGACACGTAAATAACATTTCACGTCAGCCAGACTACTACCACCAAATTTGTGCAGTTGACGACCCTTCGCCCCTGCCTGCGCAATCACACTCATGTTTACCCCTTGTTTGCAGCCCGGAAGCCATTTTCCAGGTCGGCAATTAAATCTTCGCCATCTTCAATACCGGTGGAGATACGCAGCAGCGTCTCAGAAATGCCGGCAGCAGCACGTGCTTCTGGTGCCATCCCCGCGTGGGTCATGGTCGCGGCATGGGAGATCAGGCTTTCGACGCCCCCCAGTGATTCTGCCAGCGTAAACAATGATAACCCGCCAAGGAAGTCGCGCAGCGTTTGCTCATCACCATCCAGTTCAAAACTCAACATCGCGCCAAAGCCTTTTTGCTGACGCGCGGCAATTTCATGCCCCTGATTATCCGGCAGTGACGGGTGATACAGTTTTTTCACCAGCGGCTGGGTTTGCAAATAGTCGACAATCGCCTGGGCGTTGCGTTGTGCCACCTCCATACGAGGTGACAGCGTACGCAGGCCGCGCAACAGCAGATAACTATCAAATGCGCCGCCGGTGACGCCAATATTATTCGCCCACCATGCCAGCTCAGTGACCAGTTCTGGATCTTTTGCAATCACCACGCCAGCCACGACATCTGAGTGACCATTTAAATATTTCGTGCATGAATGCAACACCAGATCGGCGCCCAATGCCAGTGGATTTTGCAGTGCCGGGCTTAAAAACGTGTTATCAACGACGCTTACCGCGCCAGCCTCACGCGCCAACTGGCAGATTTTCGCAATATCGACCACGCGTAACAGCGGATTACTTGGGCTTTCTACCAGCACCAACGACGGTTTCTCCGCCAACGCGGCCTTCAGCGCGGCTTCATTGCCTTGATCGACAAACAGCACGCGATAACACCCACGCTTCGCCAGACTGTCAAACAGGCGATAGCTGCCGCCGTAACAGTCGTGCGGCGCCACCAGCAGGTCGCCCGGCTTCAGGAACACCGTAGTTACCAGATGAATTGCAGACATACCGGTACTGGTCAGCACCGCACCCGCACCGCCTTCCAGCTCCGCCAGCGCACGCTGGACAACATCACGCGTCGGGTTACCGCGACGTGAATAGTCATGGGCCCGAGGCTCGTTGAATCCGGTAAAATTATAGGTGCTTGAAAGGTGAATCGGCGGGACAACGCAACCGTACTGCTCGTCGTCATTTAATCCGCTACGCACTGCGATGGTGGCCTGTTTACGCGTCATATTGAGGAGTTCCTGGCTGAGCCGGTGAATAGTCAGACCCCAGAGTAATCATTGTTACAATAGCCGTCAATACATCTGGACATCTAAACTTCTTTGCGTATAGATTGAGCAAATTCAAAATAGCCGTTAAAATTATATGCATTAGCGTACATCTGCGTCGGCTAACTTCGTGTCAGGGCCGCGCCACTACGATAAACTACGCACAGTTATGGTCCGGGCTCAGGTTCTGGCCTCAAATTTAATGACAAAGAGGATTAAGTATCTCATGGCTGAATGGAGCGGCGAATATATCAGCCCATACGCTGAGCACGGTAAGAAGAGTGAGCAAGTCAAAAAGATTACGGTTTCCATTCCTCTGAAGGTGTTAAAGATCCTTACCGATGAACGCACGCGTCGTCAGGTGAACAACCTGCGCCACGCCACCAACAGCGAACTGCTGTGTGAAGCGTTTCTGCATGCCTTTACCGGACAACCGTTACCCAACGATGACGATCTGCGCAAAGAGCGCAGTGATGAAATCCCGGAAGAAGCCAAGGTAATTATGCGTGAACTGGGGATCAACCCGGAGACGTGGGAGTACTAACTAGTTAAAACGGCGGCTGACGTTGCAAAAGATGAGAAGACGCGGGACTGCTCCCGCCTCTTCTCATCCTGTTTCTCCTAACGCATAACGCGCGATACAGAGCCTCATACCTTCACAAGGTTACTTACTAATACCATTAAGCTTATTCAATGTTTCTTCCATTTTGAGCGTTTCTTTACGGTTCAACGGATAGAAATAAATCAGCACGACCGCCGCCAAAAACAAGCATAAAGCCGGCAAGAGATTCGCCATCGTATAAATATTTTCCTGCACAATGCTGGTTTGCACCGCACCGCCGGTTGATGACGATTGATAACCAATGATCGCCAGCATAAAGCCACCAATGGCCCCTGCGCACGCCTGACCCACCTTGCGGGCAAAGAAGTTCACGCCATAAACGGTACCATCCTCACGATCGCCGGTGACATACTGGTGGTAGTCGCAAACATCGGTCATGAACGCCCAAATCATCAGGTTGAATAACCCCGCCCCCAGCGTCGCCAGGAACAGGAAAACCAAATAGACTTTCGCGTCGGTGATATGGGTAAAGTACATGATCACGTACATGACCACCGAAAAGAGCAGCGCACCTACGCTGGCTTCTTTCTTACCAAATCGCTTCGTGAGCCAGGATGCCGAGGGTGCCAGCAAAATCAAGGAACCAAAGGTAAACAGTAACGCGACAGACATCGCCTCTTTATTGTGGAAATAGTCATTAAACAGATAGGTCATATTGGTGCCGGAAAGCCCCTGATTAATCACGATCAGCAGATCCACAACAACTAAAACAATCAATGCTTTATTGCGTATCAACCCTTTCAGAAGCACCGACACGGGCATGCTATCTTTTCTTTCCACCCGCACGCGTTCCGTCGTTAAATGGCAGGTCAGCGTTAAAAAGATAAAGCCCAGTATTGCGCAACCAATGGAGATCCAGAAGAAGTGCTGCCCGGAAATCACCTGGCTTCCGTCCACCAGAGTGGTGTACATCAGGATAGGAATAAAAAAGCCGGTTGCCCCGCCGCCGATTGCGGACCCAACGCTGCGGTAGGTTGAAAGCGATACGCGATCTTCCGGGTTAGAGCTAATCGCCGCAGACATGGCACCATAAGGAATACTCACAGTCGATAGCAGTGAGCCGTAAATGAAATAGGAGACGCAGATGTAGATAATTTTCGCCGTATAAGAAAAGTCTTGTACAAACGGCAGAAACAGGACGACCGCAATGATACAGAATGGATACTTCATGCGGCGTACCCAAGGGTTAAAACGCCCATACGCCGTCAGTTTAGACGTATCACATAAGCGCCCTACGCCAACATCGACAAACGCATCAAAGAGTTTGGTCACAAAATAAAGTGAGCCAACAATAACGCCAGAAACACCGAGTACGTTGGTGTAATAAATCATTAAAAAGCTATTCACTAACCCAAGAATAAAACAGGTTCCCAGGTCACCACATAAATAACCAATTTTATCTCTGAATCCGAAAGGTCTGACGGCAATACTGCTATTGCTTCTAATCATAGTTCCATCATTGGACATGATGTCAACTCCTTAGATACACTATTCACGCAAATTATGCTTATATCCCGATACTCAGCGTAATAAACCGATGAGAAGAGTATTAGCGATCAGAAGTTATAACCGAGACCGACACGATAACGGGTCTGACGATCGTCTGTCGTTGTTGTGTTATAACCTGATGAAACATTACCGATTTCAACAAAAGGAACCCAGGAACCTATGTTATAAGCAACCCGGAAGTTATACTCATAATCTTCGCTTTTGTTGTTATATAAATCTTCACTATCGGCAATTTTATAAATGCCGTTCAGTTCAAACATCCAGTTATTGATGTTATAACCAACCCAGGCTTCAGGGCGATAAACCATACGGTCATCTTTACCCTCCGTGTTTCTACGCATGTACTCTTGACGATAGCGGAACGCGGTCCACCAGTTGTCATTGATGTTATACTGCACGCGAATATAAGGCTTATAAATCGTGATGTTATCGCCAGTCTCGATTGCAATACCCGGCTGCCAGGTAAGCCCCTGCGAAGTAAATTGATAGCTTGCTGTATACTCGTTGCCGTTACTTTCCATATTGTTCCACGCATCATTCGATTGCGAGTCATCGGAACGTGAGATAGCTTCGACTGCCACACCAAAACCGGTAGCAAAACGGTGAGACATATAAACACGGTCATAGTTACGACCATCGTCATAATATTCATGGCGGTAATCAACATAGCCTGCGTGTGCAGCTGCAGAGAATAATGGAATAAGTAATAATGCGGAGTTTAATTTCATAAACGTCCCTTCCCATAAACAATTAAGGAATGAATCCATATGACCTCCCTAAAAAGGATAATCAAATTGGATCTATGAATAATTTTAGATTTCCCAAAAATTGTATTTAAGCTGGAGGGACAAAACCTTTTAAATTTTGCCAAAAACTCAAATCAGTGGCAAAGACGTAAAGATAAAAACGATAAAGATCACCAATAGAAACATTTCACCGATAAAATAAAAACACCGTTTTATTTATGCATTGGTTTTACATTCACCGCAAGCATACATATTTCAGCACTGATTCACAGGTACAAAAAAAGCGCCTTACGGCGCTTTTTTCCGACAGCAAAAAACTTATTTGCTGGTACCCGGTACGCTGAAACGCTTGTTGAAGCGGTCAACACGGCCACCGGTAGCAACATCACGCTGTTTGCCAGTATAGAACGGGTGGCATTTACCGCACACGTCGAGGTTCAGATCGTGACCAACGGTAGAGCGGATTTTCATGACGTTACCGCAAGAGCAGTTTGCAGTAATTTCTTCGTATTTCGGATGAATATCTTTTTTCATGGGGAGAACCTCAGTTAAGGCCGCGTCGCTCTTCCAGCCCTAACGCCAGACACCACGCGATGTTAATTATTCCCCGTCACCTTTCACACTGCTGATGCGTTGCCTGCGTTCAATCACTCTGGTCACATAGTTCACTATGCTCCCAGAGATTCGCTCGCTTGCCGCCTTCCAGCCGCGCGAAACTCTCGGGTAATGGTCAGTATTTGACGCAATCAATTTGCATCAAAGGCGGCGAATCATACAGAAATTAGCCTGCTCATGCAAACTGATCCGCATTCCGCTCCTCACTAATGTGTATACTAACCCGCCAGAATTCAAGTCAGGATGATTCAATGCCCGTTGCTCACGTTGCCTTACCCGTCCCGCTACCCCGCACCTTTGACTACCTCTTACCGGAAGGTATGAGCGCCAAAGCCGGGTGTCGCGTGCGTGTACCCTTTGGCAAACAGCAAGAACGCATTGGCATTGTCCTGTCAGTTAGCGAGA
The DNA here is from genome assembly GCF_005280825.1 of Citrobacter sp. wls829. Taxonomy (NCBI): domain Bacteria; kingdom Pseudomonadati; phylum Pseudomonadota; class Gammaproteobacteria; order Enterobacterales; family Enterobacteriaceae; genus Citrobacter; species Citrobacter sp. wls829. The sequence continues at coordinate 85,488 of NZ_SZWP01000069.1, read as the reverse complement.
ACAGCGAACTGCCGCGGAGCGAATTAAAAGCGGTCATTGAGGTGCTGGACAGCGAACCGGTCTATTCGACCTCCGTCTGGCGCTTACTGCTGTGGGCCGCAGATTATTACCATCATCCCATTGGTGACGTGCTGTTTCACGCCCTGCCGATGCTACTGCGCCAGGGGCGTCCCGCCACCAACACGCCAATGTGGTACTGGTTTGCCACCGAAGAAGGCCATGCCACTGACCTGAACAACCTGAAACGCTCACCGAAGCAGCAGCAGGCGCTGGCAGCACTGCGACAGGGAAAAATCTGGCGGGATCAGGTGGCCAACCTCGAATTTAATGATGCGGCATTGCAGGCGCTACGCAAAAAAGGTCTGTGCTCCCTGGCAAGCGAAACGCCTGGATTCAGTGACTGGCGCACGCACTACGCCGTCTCTGGCGAGCGTTTAAGGCTGAATACCGAACAAGCCACCGCCGTTGGAGCTATTCACAGCGCATCGGACAGCTTTAGCGCCTGGCTACTCGCCGGCGTCACAGGTTCTGGCAAAACGGAAGTCTATTTAAGCGTACTGGAAAATGTCCTCGCTCAGGGCAAGCAGGCGCTGGTAATGGTGCCGGAGATCGGCCTGACGCCGCAAACCATCGCCCGCTTTCGTGAACGCTTCAATGCTCCGGTCGAAGTCCTGCACTCTGGTTTAAATGACAGCGAACGTCTTTCTGCATGGCTGAAAGCAAAAAACGGTGAAGCAGCAATTGTCATCGGTACCCGCTCATCGCTGTTCACCCCGTTTAAAAACCTCGGCGTAATTGTCATCGACGAAGAACATGACAGCTCCTATAAACAGCAGGAAGGCTGGCGCTATCACGCCCGCGACCTGGCGGTTTACCGTGCGCACAGCGAGCAGATCCCGATTATCCTCGGCTCAGCCACACCGGCGCTGGAAACGCTGTGCAACGTACGACAAAAAAAATATCGCATGTTGCGCCTGACGCGTCGCGCCGGAAATGCCCGTCCCGCGACGCAGCACGTGCTGGATCTGAAAGGTCAGCAGGTACAGGCCGGACTGGCCCCGGCGCTGATCGCCCGCATGCGTCAGCATCTGCAGGCTGATAACCAGGTTATCTTGTTTCTTAATCGCCGGGGTTTTGCCCCTGCGTTGTTGTGCCACGACTGCGGCTGGATTGCTGAATGTCCACGCTGCGATCACTACTACACGCTGCATCAGGCACAGCATCATCTGCGCTGCCACCACTGCGACAGCCAGCGCCCGATACCGCGTCAGTGCCCCTCCTGCGGCTCTACGCATATGGTTCCGGTTGGACTCGGCACCGAGCAGCTCGAACAGGCCTTAGCGCCGTTCTTTCCCGGCGTGCCGATTTCACGTATCGATCGCGATACCACCAGCCGTAAAGGGGCGCTTGAGCAGCATCTGGCGGAGGTCCATCGCGGCGGAGCACGCATTCTTATCGGGACGCAAATGCTGGCGAAAGGCCACCACTTCCCGGACGTCACGCTGGTGGCGCTGCTGGATGTGGATGGGGCATTATTCTCTGCTGACTTTCGCTCTGCAGAGCGCTTTGCCCAGCTCTATACCCAGGTATCCGGGCGCGCAGGACGTGCCGGGAAACAGGGCGAAGTGGTATTGCAGACGCATCACCCTGAACATCCGTTGCTGCAAACCTTATTGCATAAAGGCTATGACGCCTTTGCCGAGCAGGCACTGGCCGAGCGACAAACGTTGCAGCTTCCACCGTGGACCAGCCACGTGATCGTGCGGGCAGAAGATCACAACAACCAGCAGGCACCGCTGTTTTTACAACAGTTACGTAATCTGATTCAGGCCAGCCCGCTGGCCGACGATAAGCTGTGGGTATTGGGCCCGGTTCCCGCGCTGGCGCCCAAACGTGGCGGTCGCTATCGCTGGCAAATTTTGTTGCAACATCCGTCACGAATTCGACTGCAGCATATCGTCAGCGGCACGCTGGCGTTGATCAATACCCTGCCCGAAGCACGCAAGGTCAAATGGGTGCTGGATGTCGATCCCATTGAGGGATAAGCCCTCATGATGCGAGGCGGATCGTAAAATTAAATATCCATCACACTTTTTATGAAAATTCTGTAACTGCTTCGATTCACTATCTGATAAAAATGTTTCAGATGAAGGTTACCCAGGGACAGAGCTGCGCCAGCAGCGCCCTGGCGAGGAGAAAGAGTGAAACCGAACAAGCAGGTCACTGCCGCAACGATGAAAGATGTTGCCCTGAAGGCGAAGGTCTCCACGGCAACCGTTTCCCGTGCATTGATGAATCCAGACAAAGTCTCTCAGTCAACCCGTAACAAGGTTGAGCAGGCCGCTCTGGAAGTAGGATATTTACCGCAGTCAATGGGCCGCAACGTTAAGCGTAATGAATCACGTACCATCCTGGTCATCGTCCCGGATATTTGCGATCCCTTTTTCAGCGAAGTCATTCGCGGCATAGAAGTCACCGCCGCCGAGCAGGGTTATCTGGTGCTGATCGGCGATTGCGCGCATCAGAACCAGCAGGAAAAGACCTTTCTTAACCTCATTATTACCAAGCAAATTGACGGCATGGTGCTGCTCAGCTCACGCCTGCCATTTGATGCCAGCGTAGAAGAACAGCGCAATTTACCGCCGATGGTGATGTCCAATGAGTTCGCGCCTGAGCTGGAACTGCCCACCGTTCACATTGATAACCTCACCGCCGCCTTTAACGCGATGAACTATCTGCTGGAGTTGGGGCACAAACGCATCGGCTGTATCGCCGGACCAGAAGATATGCCACTGTGCCACTATCGCCTGCAAGGTTACGTTCAGGCGTTACGCCGCAGCGGGATTACCGTCGATCCGCATTTTATTGCGCGCGGTGATTTTACCTACGAAGCGGGGGCTAACGCGCTAAAGCAACTGCTTGAACAGCCTCAACCACCGACAGCCGTCTTTTGCCACAGCGACGTCATGGCGCTGGGCGCACTTTCCTACGCCAAACGCCAGGGACTGAAAGTGCCTGACGACCTGTCGATTATTGGCTTTGATAACATTTCACTGGCGGAATATTGTGATCCACCGCTGACAACCGTCGCACAGCCGCGTTTCGATATCGGACGTGAGGCTATGCTGTTACTGCTCGATCAACTCCAGGGGCAAAATGTCAGCAGCGGGTCACGTTTACTGGACTGTGAACTCATTATTCGGGGCACCACCCGGGCACTGACGTAAAGTAAAGTGCTTTCGGACTCCCCTGTCTGGTCAAAGGCCCGCCGCTTAAGTAACATGGCGGGCTGACGAACGAATAAATACAGCGAAACGATAGTGGCACAACGAGATTATGTACGTCGCGGCCAACCGGCACCTTCGCGGCGCAAAAAGAGCACCTCACGGAATAAGCAACGCAATACGCCTGCGGTTTCACCCGCGATGGTCGCTATTGCAGCAGCCGTACTCGTGACCTTTATCGGTGGTCTGTACTTCATTACGCATCACAAGAAAGAAGAGTCCGAGACGCTGCAAAACCAGAAAGTTACCGGCAATGGCATTCCGCCGAAGCCGGAGGAACGCTGGCGATACATCAAAGAGCTGGAAAGCCGTCAACCAGGCGTGCGTGCACCAACCGAACCCTCTGCGGGCGGTGAAGTGCTGAATGCCGATCAGCTGACCAATGAGCAGCGCCAGTTGCTGGCGCAAATGCAGGCTGATATGCGTCAGCAGCCTACTCAGCTCAACGAAGTTCCGTGGAATGAGCAAACGCCTGCGCAGCGCCAGCAAACGCTGCAGCGTCAGCGTCAGGTGCAGCAACAGCAATGGAGCAACGCGCAGCAGCAGGCTCAGCAGCCACGCCCTCGGGCAACGGAGCAGCCTCAGCAGCAGCAAACGCGTACCGCACAAGCCGCGCCGGTGCAGCAGCCTCGTCAAACGCAGCCCAAACCTGCGGCCCAACAGCCATACCAGGATCTGCTGCAGACGCCTGCACATACCGCTGCCGCTCAGCCGAAGACGCAGCCAGCAGCACCGATTACCGAAGTGCCGAAGCAGACTGCTGAGAAAAAAGATGAGCGCCGCTGGATGGTGCAGTGTGGGTCGTTTAAAGGGGCTGAACAGGCAGAAACCGTGCGTGCACAGCTGGCTTTTGAGGGCTTTAACTCCCGTATTACCACCAACAACGGCTGGAATCGCGTGGTTATTGGCCCACTCAAAGGCAAAGAAAACGCTGACAACACCATCAGCCGTTTGAAAGTAGCGGGTCACACAAACTGTATTCGACTGTCTGCCGGGGGTTGAAACCCCCAAAATCCCCCCCATCTATACTTGCATTACGCCCCGTACATCTGTGCGGGGCCTGAATTCCGTATTTGTAACCAAGGGGTCTGCTCGTGACAACAATAGTAAGCGTACGCCGTAACGGCCATGTGGTAATCGCCGGTGATGGTCAGGCCACACTGGGTAACACCGTAATGAAAGGCAACGTGAAAAAAGTCCGCCGTCTGTACAACGACAAAGTCATCGCGGGCTTTGCGGGCGGCACTGCGGATGCATTCACGCTGTTTGAACTGTTTGAACGCAAACTTGAAATGCATCAGGGTCACCTGGTGAAAGCTGCCGTTGAGCTGGCGAAGGACTGGCGTACCGACCGTATGCTGCGCAAACTCGAAGCGCTGCTGGCTGTTGCCGATGAGACTGCATCACTCATCATTACCGGTAATGGCGATGTCATTCAGCCAGAAAACGATCTGATTGCCATCGGCTCCGGCGGTCCCTACGCCCAGGCTGCGGCACGTGCTCTGCTTGAAAACACCGAGCTTGGCGCCCGCGAGATTGCTGAGAAAGCGTTGGATATTGCAGGGGATATCTGCATTTATACCAACCACTTCCATACCATCGAAGAATTGAACTCCAAAGCGTAAGGATCCCCCATGTCTGAAATGACCCCACGCGAAATTGTCAGCGAACTGAACAAACACATCATCGGCCAGGATAACGCCAAGCGTTCCGTGGCGATTGCTCTGCGTAACCGCTGGCGCCGCATGCAGCTCGACGAAGAGCTGCGCCATGAAGTTACGCCAAAAAACATTCTGATGATTGGCCCAACCGGCGTCGGTAAAACCGAAATCGCCCGTCGTCTGGCAAAACTAGCCAACGCACCGTTCATCAAAGTTGAAGCCACGAAATTCACCGAAGTCGGCTATGTGGGTAAGGAAGTTGACTCCATCATCCGCGATCTGACCGATGCTGCCATTAAAATGGTCCGCGTCCAGGCGATCGAGAAAAACCGCTTCCGCGCCGAAGAAATGGCGGAAGAACGTATTCTCGACGTACTGATCCCACCAGCTAAAAATAACTGGGGACAGTCTGAACAGCCTCAGGAACCTTCCGCTGCACGTCAGGCATTCCGTAAAAAACTGCGTGAAGGCCAACTGGACGACAAAGAGATTGAAATTGATCTCGCCGCTGCGCCGATGGGCGTAGAAATTATGGCACCTCCTGGCATGGAAGAGATGACCAGCCAGCTGCAGTCCATGTTCCAGAACCTGGGCGGCCAGAAACAAAAACCGCGTAAGCTGAAAATCAAAGAAGCCATGAAGCTGTTGATTGAAGAAGAAGCGGCGAAGCTGGTAAACCCGGAAGAACTGAAGCAAGACGCTATCGACGCCGTTGAGCAGCACGGGATCGTTTTTATCGACGAAATCGACAAAATCTGTAAGCGCGGTGAATCCTCCGGTCCGGACGTGTCCCGTGAAGGCGTGCAGCGCGACCTGCTGCCGCTGGTCGAAGGCTGCACCGTCTCGACCAAGCACGGCATGGTGAAAACAGATCACATTCTGTTTATCGCTTCCGGCGCGTTCCAGGTGGCGAAACCGTCCGACCTGATCCCGGAACTGCAGGGTCGTCTGCCAATTCGTGTAGAATTGCAGGCACTGACCACCAGCGATTTTGAGCGTATCCTGACTGAGCCTAACGCCTCCATCACCGTCCAGTACAAAGCACTGATGGCAACTGAGGGCGTTAATATTGAGTTCACGGAAGATGGCATTAAGCGCATCGCTCAGGCCGCCTGGCAGGTCAACGAAACCACCGAGAACATCGGTGCCCGTCGTCTGCACACCGTGCTTGAGCGTCTGATGGAAGATATTTCCTATGATGCGAGCGATTTAAACGGCCAAAGCATCACAATTGATGCCGAATATGTGAGCAAACATCTGGATGCGCTGGTCGCAGATGAAGATCTGAGCCGTTTTATCCTATAATCGCGTTCAATGCATTTTCATCACTGTTGATGGGGCTGATTAAGCCCCATTTTTATTGGCGCTAAATATGACTGAACAACAACAAATTAGCCGCTCACAAGCCTGGCTGGAAAGTTTACGACCTAAGACCTTACCGCTCGCCTTCGCGGCGATCATCGTCGGTACGGCATTAGCATGGTGGCAAGGGTATTTCGATCCGCTGGTGGCTCTGCTGGCATTGATAACGGCGGGGCTGCTGCAAATCCTGTCCAATCTCGCAAACGACTATGGCGATGCTGTCAAAGGCAGCGACAAGCCTGACCGCATTGGACCGCTGCGTGGCATGCAAAAAGGGGTGATCACCCAACAGCAGATGAAGCGCGCCTTAATGGTCACCGTGGCCTTAATTTGCCTGTCCGGCCTGGCACTAGTGGCGGTGGCCTGCCACACGATGGCTGATTTTGTCGGCTTCCTGGTGCTCGGTGGCTTGTCGATTATCGCAGCGATCACCTATACCGTCGGCAATCGCCCCTATGGCTACATCGGCCTCGGTGATATTTCCGTGCTGGTTTTCTTCGGCTGGCTGAGCGTGATGGGCAGTTGGTATTTGCAGGCCCATACGCTGATCCCCGCGCTGATCCTGCCAGCCACCGCCTGCGGTCTGCTGGCTACCGCGGTGCTCAACGTCAATAACCTGCGTGATATCAACAGCGACAGGGAGAACGGTAAAAACACGCTGGTGGTGCGTCTGGGGGCCGTGAATGCACGTCGTTACCATGCCTGCCTGCTGATGGGGACGCTGGTTTGCCTGGCGCTGTTTAATCTGTTTTCGCTGCAAAGTCTGTGGGGATGGCTGTTCATCCTGGCCGCTCCGCTGCTGATTAAGCAGGCGCGTTACGTGATGCGTGAGATGAACCCTGAGGCAATGCGCCCGATGCTGGAACGCACCGTAAAAGCGGCACTATTAACTAACCTACTGTTTGTGGTTGGAATTTTCCTAAGCCAGTGGTCTGTTTAACTGACAAATATCAATTAACAATTTCAATTTTTAGAATCGCATAACGCCTCGCAACCCTTACAAATAGAGGGTCGCGAGGTTTTTCCATGTTTTTCATATTTTCCGGAGATACCTCGGGGGGATACCAACGAACGGTAAACACCGTGACCTATAAGTACTAAAATCAGCGTTTCCCAGCTTACTTAACCGATCACGGGGCCTGAAGCCCAACCGTACGAGAGCATACGCTAAGTGCATTTTTTAAGCAGATTGGGCGAGTAAAGAAAATGAGGGTTTTATTTACTTTTTCCATTAATGCCAGTATCCGTGCGGTTTCCGGCATTAACTGTGCTAATAAACCCGGTAATCTAATCAACGTAAACCTGACCGACAACGCCACGACTTTGTAGATTTAAATTCATAAAGTTACGTTCTTAGCGTACGATCTCGTACGGTTGCTCCCCAAACCAGAGGGGCTTAACGCTAGAAGCGGCGTAGCCGCAGTTTGTGACAATTTCTGATATTTCCCGCATTTTTTAACAGGAAAAAATTTACTTTAAGGCGTATTAAGGTGTTTTTTATCAATGGATGATGTCTCCAATGATAAGGGAAATGAACGAGATAGACCGGGGCGGGTTACGGCTGTTTACGCTTGGTGAGATTAACTTGGCCCGTACCCTCTACGCTTTCACCATCCACTATAACGAAGTCTGGATCCACCGCAGCAGCTATCTACCTTTCAACCTCCAAAAGAACAACTACGCCATGACGCCCAACGGCGAATTGTACTTTCAGGAAGGTACTTATGAGCCTGACTTTTCACAGCCGCATGTTAATAACGATCGCGTTGGTGGGCAGCATCTTTTTTTACATGAAATGATGCACGTTTGGCAGCATCAGCGCGGGATGATGGTAAGGATGCGGGGCCTGTTCTCTTGGGCAGTTGATTACTATTACACGTTAGATAAGGCTATACTCTTGGATTACGGCTTAGAGCAGCAGGCTGCAATGGTGGCTGATTATTGGCTGCTTAAAACGTATGGATTCGGCAACCGCTCTGATTTGTATCGCCTCAAGGATTACGATCCATCTGAGCCTGTCCTTAGCCTCATATCCCGCTATGAGAAAGTATTAGGGAGGTTCCCGCATTGAAACACTACTTTCTCATTCCTGCCTTTTTTGCGCTGGCTGGGTGTGGCGCTGGCGACAGCGTTCCCCCATGGCGTAGTTTCCCTATTATAAATAATTCGCTTTGCTTCTCTGTTAATAAATCGGACGTTCTGAGCCGATACGGCGTTTATTCTGAGCAGGGGAATGAATACAAGACATTGGCGGAAAATTCGCATGTAGCTCTCTCCTATCCTGAAACGTGCTTAAAAATACCGATAACGCCGGGCTATATCTATGCGGCTTCATACACGTTGAACGGAAAGAATTACCGTTACAACTTTTTCATTGACAGAAACGGGCAAATATTAAGCACAAAATAAGGAGATCTATAAATGTCATTACCAGCTTATATGTATATTTATGATGAAAATGGACAGCTGATCAAAGGCAGTTGCATGGCGCTGGGCCGTGAGGGTGCAATTGAAATCATGAACAGCAGTTACGGTGTGTACCAAAACACATGCCGCAACACTGGTAAGCTGATGGGTTCGCGCGAACACAACGCTTTTACCCTGCACAAAGAGATCGATAAGACCTCGCCATATTTTGCGGTTGCAGTCTGCCAAAGTAAGCGGCTGCAAAAGGCAGTAATCCACTATTACGACATCAACGAGGCGGGTGTCGAATACGAGATTTACCGAATTACGCTTAACAACATCGTAATCATGTCCGTCAATGCTGCTCATGCTTATATGCCGGGTTCCCACACTCCGGGCATGATGGAAAATATCGCCATCACCTACTCAGGCATTGAGTGATTTTATATCGAAGGGAATATCAAATACGACGATGACTGGAGCCGCCCGGTTGGTTACAACCAGCAGCAGAGGTAAATCGAATTGGCAGGCAGATCTGCTGAAATAAAGACCACTTAGCAGACTGTCTGCAATACTCGTCGCTATTCCCGAACACGTTTACTTGCAATACGAGCGTACTTGGCCATCAAACCAATAATTCAACAACTTTATAGATTTAAATCATAAAGTTACGTTCTTAGCGTACATTTCCGTACGGTTGGGCTTCACCCCCCATCAACACATCAGTTTTATAGCCTGCTATAGCCCATTGTCTTACGGTATCAAGGGCCTTGAGCCAGTTGCCTAAATCATTATTTCTGATTTTAGTTGTTCTCCGTGTATTTCCATTCCAAAGCATTTTTGTACTTAAAATGGTTGTGGGCGGATCCGGTAACAATCTCCCACCATCTTTATCACGGTAGCTATCATATGCATAGCGATAGACAGCACGCAGAACACGTGCCCATAAATCAGCCTGGGCTTTACTGCCTTTTTCTTCACGCCTGAACGGGCCACCAAACCATATGCCCGCTCTCTGGCCTGCCCAATAGTCATATCCAGGAACTTGCCCAACGTCACACGGTAAAATTTTCCGTCGCGCTTTCGGGACACACAAAAACTTTTGCTGCCACTAGACGTAACGCGCAGCCGCACCCATTAACGACACTATCAGCATATTCAAGGCGTTTGCCGGCATCAGGGAACGGGGAGTTGCATCAGCACGGCTTTGGTGAATCTGATCGTTCTCATAGGGCTTTCTTTTATGCTCCAGCAATCTTCCGGAGATACCTCGGGGATACTTTACAGATGGAAATACGGGTAATTGTAGGTCAGTATCGGCTGTTTTAAAAATCAGCAATTAACTGTTTTTCAATGAAAAATACGAATAGTTATTGATCTGGACACTAATTAACAATTGATGATTTTGCCAACAGTACACATAGCGCGATATACTAAAAATTCTCGCAGCAACTGAACGTTGAGCCTATGAAATACGATACATCCGAGCTTTGTGACATCTACCAGGAAGATGTCAACGTCGTGGAACCACTGTTCTCTAACTTTGGGGGACGGTCGTCGTTTGGCGGACAAATCACCACGGTAAAATGTTTCGAGGACAACGGGTTGCTGTACGATCTGCTCGAACAAAATGGCCGTGGTCGCATTCTGCTAGTCGATGGCGGCGGCTCTGTCCGTCGTGCGCTGGTTGATGCCGAACTGGCGCGGCTGGCGGTACAGAATGAATGGGAAGGTCTGGTCATCTACGGTTCAGTACGCCAGGTAGACGATCTGGAAGAACTGGACATCGGTATCCAGGCAATTGCCGCTATTCCGGTGGGTGCCGCAGGTGAAGGCATTGGAGAAAGCGATGTGCGCGTCAACTTCGGTGGCGTGACGTTCTTCTCCGGCGACCACCTGTACGCCGACAATACCGGGATGATCCTCTCCGAAGACCCGCTCGATATCGAGTAATCGAAAAAGGCCATCAGCAAATTTGATGGCCTTTTATTTTCATTCATCCGATTTGTAGTGGATGACTTTCACATCATAATTCCCAGCCCTAGCTTCAACAACGACACTCATCATCTCGCGACTTGCAGGATAAGATTCAATGTATGCGTTTAATTTTTCCTCTGCTCTCTGAACATCACTCTTTGGTATCCCCGTAAAAACTATTTCACTGCGTTGAAGATGGCTACCTTCATCTGCATGGCTTACAAAAAACCAGTCGCTGGATACCCTTGGAACCTGTTTAAGAGGTTCTGGCGTTAACAGCTGATAAATTAATAAATTCTTCTGCGCATAGTTTTTTTTTGTAAAAATGCTCGCCATGAAATAACAATACAACAGCGCAAAGAAAATCATAAAACCAATAATAATACCTGATATACGAGACATCATATGCGGAGTTCCCAAACATAATCAGGATTTGCAACCGGTTTTATTACATCCATAAATAAAGGTAACTCCCCTGAATAGGGTTCATGTTTCGTCCCCTTATCTAAAGGATCGGGAAACAGTAACGGAATGACGCTTTTATTCTTAAATTCACCAACCGGACCATAGAAGTCCCATATCCGATAAGCCTTTTCTTTCGAGCATATCTGAAGATAAGAGGTGTAATCTGCGTAATTTACTGCTTGGTAAAAACCAAATAAATTCGATACCAAATCTTCGGCACTATAGCCACTATCAGTTAAATAAACGTAAGGCCAAAAATCCTGTAAGGATTCAAAGCGATGTGACGTACTTAAGAATATAGATAAAGCAACACCTTGCAGAGTTCGTTCCTGCAATCCTCGTCGCACCATAAATCTACGATATATGCCAGTATTAATATTTAGGCCATGAATGCTTTTGGACATACTTTGATGATAATTTACTTCATAAAATTCGCTATCACCACCACGAGCCCTTGTCATTTCAAACCAGAGCTTTTCAGCTCCAGCCGGATTGGCATGACCTAAATCAATCCATCCTATATTCTCTGTATAGATAAGACCGTATCTAATATCTCTGGTGATAAATCGATCCGAACTATCAATAATATCATTTCTTTTTGTCATATCGTATTCTTTGAAATTTGAGAATTACGATATCCTAAAGTCTACATAGTAAAAAGGCATCCATAATGGATGCCTTTCTCAAGAAATCAGAATTAGACTTCTTCCATACGCCCCAGGAGAGCATGCAGACGATCCTGCCAGCCGCTCTGCTGTTCTTTCAGGCTGTTGTTCTCACGCTCCAGCTCTTCACGCTGCTGCTGTGCAGACTGAACTTCCTGCGACAGTGAGTTGTTTTTTTCTTTCAGCTCTTCGATTTCCATCTGCAACAGCGTGATGGTATCAATCGCCTGCTGTACTTTTGCTTCCAGTTTCTCAAACACTTCTAATGACATCGTCATACCTCTCCTGAATTGCAAGGCGTTGATGGATATAAATCCTCGTCCCGATAACGGTGACGCCTTAATAAAAAAGCGCGTTCTCTACTTAGCACCGATTGTATGAAGCCGCGCCATCCCTGTCCAGCAGCATCCCGCGTAGATTGCGGTTTGCAACACTTTTAATCCTTGTCCTGGCGACAAACACCCTATAGCTCAAAAGTGTTAACATATTGGTTAATGAAATGATTCAGCTCACACTAGTTATGTATTACAAATACCTCGTTATGGCGCGAAAACGCTCATTTTGTTGATGCAGCACACACATTTTAATTTCGATATTTCTCGTTTTTGCTCGTTAACGATAAATTAACAGTGTGCCTACCGGGCTCCGGGGATGTCAGTGACCTTCTCGCACACAATAAACATTAATCTCTCTTCAGGATCCGATTATGAGTCAAACATCAACCTTGAAAGGCCAGTGCATTGCTGAATTCCTCGGTACCGGGTTGTTGATTTTCTTCGGTGTGGGCTGTGTTGCTGCACTCAAAGTCGCTGGGGCGACTTTTGGGCAGTGGGAAATCAGTATCATCTGGGGTCTGGGGGTAGCGATGGCTATCTATCTGACGGCAGGCGTTTCTGGTGCACACCTGAATCCGGCGGTCACAATCGCACTTTGGCTGTTTGCCTGCTTTGATAAGCGTAAAGTCGTACCTTTTATCATTTCACAAATTGCCGGCGCCTTTTGCGCAGCGGCTTTGGTTTACGGGCTTTATTACAATCTTTTCATCGATTTCGAACAAACCAACCATATCGTGCGCGGTAGCGCTGAAAGCCTCAATCTGGCAGGGACATTCTCAACATATCCAAACCCGCATATCAATTTTGTGCAGGCCTTCGCAGTTGAAATGGTCATTACCGCTATTCTGATGGGGCTGATTTTGGCACTGACCGACGATGGTAACGGTGTGCCACGTGGTCCACTGGCGCCGCTGCTGATCGGTTTATTGATCGCAGTTATTGGTGCCTCTATGGGACCACTGACCGGTTTTGCAATGAACCCGGCACGTGACTTCGGACCGAAACTCTTCGCCTGGATGGCTGGATGGGGTGAGATTGCCTTCACGGGCGGTCGCGATATTCCTTACTTCCTGGTACCGGTGTTTGGCCCGATTACCGGCGCGATTTTGGGCGCATGGGCATATCGCAAACTGATTGGTCGCCATTTGCCGTGCGATGTCTGCGCGATTGAAGAGAAAGACGTCGCGGCCAACACTCAACAAAAAGCTTCGCAGTAATGTGACTACGGGACAAAAATCATGACTGAAAAAAAATATATCGTTGCGCTCGACCAGGGCACTACCAGCTCCCGCGCGGTCGTAATGGACCACGATGCAAATATTGTTAGCGTTTCACAACGCGAATTCGAGCAAATCTACCCGAAAGCCGGTTGGGTAGAACACGACCCGATGGAAATTTGGGCGACTCAAAGCTCTACGCTGGTAGAAGTGCTGGCGAAAGCCGATATCAGTTCCGACGAAATTGCCGCGATCGGGATTACCAACCAGCGCGAAACCACCATCGTCTGGGAGCGTGAAACCGGTAAACCTATCTATAACGCCATTGTCTGGCAGTGTCGTCGTACCGCGGATATTTGCGAGAAACTTAAGCGCGACGGTATGGAAGACTATGTCCGTAACAACACCGGGCTGGTCATTGACCCGTACTTCTCTGGCACCAAAGTGAAGTGGATCCTCGACCACGTAGAGGGCTCGCGTGAGCGCGCTCGTCGCGGCGAACTGTTGTTTGGTACCGTGGACACCTGGCTTATCTGGAAAATGACTCAGGGGCGCGTACACGTAACGGATTACACCAACGCCTCACGTACCATGCTGTTCAACATCCATACCCTGGACTGGGACGACAAAATGCTGGACGCACTGGACGTCCCGCGTGCCATGCTGCCGGAAGTGCGTCGTTCTTCTGAAGTCTACGGTCAGACCAACATTGGCGGTAAAGGCGGCACGCGTATTCCTATCTCGGGTATCGCGGGTGACCAGCAGGCTGCACTGTTCGGTCAGCTGTGCGTGAAAGAAGGGATGGCGAAAAACACCTACGGCACCGGCTGCTTCATGCTGATGAATACCGGCGAGAAAGCCGTGAAGTCTGAAAACGGGCTGCTGACCACCATCGCCTGCGGTCCGACCGGGGAAGTAAACTATGCGCTGGAAGGCGCGGTGTTTATGGCCGGCGCATCCATTCAGTGGCTGCGTGATGAAATGAAACTCATCAGCGATGCGTTCGACTCCGAATACTTCGCCACCAAAGTGAAGGACACCAACGGTGTGTACGTCGTTCCGGCATTCACCGGTCTGGGTGCGCCATACTGGGACCCGTATGCGCGTGGTGCCATCTTTGGCCTGACCCGTGGCGTTAACTCCAACCACATCATCCGTGCAACGCTTGAGTCTATCGCTTATCAGACCCGTGACGTGCTGGAAGCAATGCAGGCCGACTCCGGTATTCGTCTGCACGCGCTGCGTGTCGACGGTGGCGCGGTCGCCAACAACTTCCTGATGCAGTTCCAGTCCGACATTCTTGGCACCCGCGTTGAGCGCCCGGAAGTACGTGAAGTGACTGCACTGGGTGCCGCATACCTGGCAGGTCTGGCCGTTGGCTTCTGGCAAAACCTGGATGAACTGCAGGAAAAAGCGGTCATCGAGCGTGAATTCCGCCCGGGCATCGAAACCACCGAACGTAACTTCCGTTACAGCGGCTGGAAAAAAGCGGTTAAACGCGCCCTGGCGTGGGAAGACCACGAAGAGTAACCCGTCATTGCCGGATGGCACGGCCTACTGATACGAATCTGACGTAGGCCGGATAAGACGCGTTAGCGTCGCCATCCAGCAATATCTTCGTGCGGGGCAATCCCGCACACACATCAATAATCCCGCCCTCTCCCCTGTGCTACACTTCGCGTCATTCCTTTCTGCTACGAGTTTGCAATGAGACGAGAACTTGCCATTGAATTTTCACGCGTAACCGAAGCGGCAGCGCTGGCTGGCTATAAATGGCTGGGACGCGGCGATAAAAATACCGCCGACGGCGCAGCGGTGCACGCCATGCGTATTATGCTCAACCAGGTCAATATTGACGGCACCATCGTGATTGGCGAAGGTGAAATTGATGAAGCGCCGATGCTGTTTATCGGTGAGAAAGTCGGTACCGGTCACGGCGATGCCGTAGACATTGCGGTCGACCCTATCGAAGGTACGCGCATGACGGCAATGGGCCAGGCGAATGCGCTGGCGGTCCTCGCAGTTGGTGACAAAGGCTGTTTCCTCAACGCGCCAGATATGTACATGGAGAAGTTGATTGTAGGCCCTGGAGCCAAAGGGGCTATCGACCTGAACCTGCCGCTGGAAACAAACCTACGTAATGTCGCCGCCGCACTCAACAAGCCGCTCGGCGATCTGACCGTGACGATTCTGGCCAAACCTCGCCACGATGAGGTGATCGCAGAGATGGCGAAGCTTGGCGTTCGCGTGTTCGCCATTCCCGATGGCGACGTCGCAGCCTCCATTCTGACCTGTATGCCAGACAGCGAAGTTGACGTGCTGTACGGCATTGGCGGCGCACCGGAAGGTGTCGTTTCTGCCGCCGTCATCCGCGCGCTGGACGGCGACATGCAGGGTCGTTTGCTGGCACGTCATGACGTCAAAGGCGACAGCGAAGAAAACCGCCGTATCGGCGAACAGGAACTGGCCCGCTGCCAGGCGATGGGCATTGAAGCCGGTAAAGCGCTGCGTCTGGACGAAATGGCACGTAGCGATAACGTTATCTTCTCCGCCACCGGGATCACCAAAGGTGATCTGTTGGATGGAATCAGCCGTAAAGGCAATATCGCCACCACCGAAACGCTGCTGATCCGCGGCAAGTCGCGCACGATCCGTCGTATTCAATCCATCCACTACCTTGATCGCAAAGATCCTGATGTGCAGGCGCATATCCTGTAACAAATTTGTTTGATTGAGCCTTCCAGTCCTTCGGGGCTGGAAATCTTTCGTGCAACGAACGAAGATAAGGCAATCAAAGCAGACAGGAGGACACCATGGCAGATTGGGTAACAGGCAAAGTCACTAAGGTACAAAACTGGACCGACGCCCTGTTTAGTTTGACCGTGCGCGCGCCGGTTCTCCCCTTCACTGCGGGTCAGTTCACCAAGCTTGGTCTGGAGATCGACGGCGAACGCGTCCAGCGCGCCTATTCCTACGTGAATGCACCAGACAACCCCGATTTAGAGTTTTATCTGGTGACAGTGCCTGACGGGAAGCTGAGTCCACGTCTGGCCGCGCTAAAACCTGGCGATGACGTACAGGTGGTCAGTGAAGCCGCGGGGTTCTTTGTGCTGGATGAAGTCCCCGATTGCGATACGCTGTGGATGCTGGCAACCGGCACGGCGATCGGCCCATACTTATCCATTCTGCAACTGGGCAAAGATGTCGATCGCTTTAAAAATCTGGTGCTGGTCCATGCTGCCCGTTATGCCGCCGATTTAAGCTACCTGCCGCTGATGCAGGCGCTGGAAAAGCGTTACGAAGGGAAATTACGTATTCAGACCGTCGTCAGCCGTGAAACAGCTGCAGGTTCGCTTACTGGCCGCGTTCCCGCACTGATTGAAAGCGGTGAGCTGGAAAAAGCAGTCGGTCTGCCGATGGATACCGCCACCAGCCATGTGATGCTCTGTGGGAACCCACAGATGGTACGCGATACCCAGCAGTTGCTGAAAGATACCCGGCAGATGACCAAACACCTGCGTCGCCGACCGGGCCATATGACCGCTGAGCATTACTGGTAAGGGTGTTTGCCTGAAGTCACTTTTGCCGGATGGTGGCTTCGCCTTATCCGGCCTACGGGTGACACTTTCGCCATCTGGCATTGTATTCACGCTTTGTACTTCACGTCCTGCGTATCCTTACCAAACTTATTCTCGCCCTGGGTGCCAACAAACGCGCCCAGGTCAATCAGCATGCCGACCAGAATCAACGTGGGGACAAAGCGTCCGACGACCCACGGCAAGACGCTGGGTAACATCGTCCAATTTCCTGCCAGCAGCATCCACGCCAGAATCATCAATAGCGCCCATGCGCCAGAGCGTCCCCGATCATGCAGGCGTTTTACCGTCACCGCCGCTGTCGGCCATAACAAGCACACCAGGCAAAAAGCCGCTGTCTGAATATCGAGAAGTTTTTTACTCGCCAGCGAGAACAGAACCAGCATACCGACAATCCAGAGGCCGACCCAAATCCAGAAATCACGGCGTCCAATACGCCCTTTAATTGAGAATAACCACTGCTGTATGGTCATGTAAGTTCCTTTATTATTACCTTCAAGAACAGCTTACCCTTTTGACAAGCCCGACGGTTTTGCTCTATGGATTTCGAGTGGTGGGAAGGCGGCAAGTGAATGAGTCCCGATGAGCTTACTCAAGTAAGTGATTCGGGTGAATGAACGCAGCTAACGCACCTGCCACTTGAAAGACGACGAGTATATCGTTTTAATCGTGGTCAGTCATAATGAAAGGTACGATTGATGAAGCAAGGATTTACTCTGTTTTTATTATTGTTTTCAGCCCTGTCCGCAAGCCCTGTGGCTCGGGCGGAAGCGCCCTCGACGGCAACCACTGCC
This sequence comes from Citrobacter sp. wls829, assembly GCF_005280825.1. Lineage (NCBI taxonomy): Bacteria > Pseudomonadati > Pseudomonadota > Gammaproteobacteria > Enterobacterales > Enterobacteriaceae > Citrobacter > Citrobacter sp. wls829. Next base: position 67,726 of record NZ_SZWP01000069.1, on the reverse strand, counting down.
CCCTATCTGCTGGCGGGTGCGCCGACGTTTGATCTGTCGATCAGCCAATTTCGTGAAAACTTTAATACGCAGAATCCGAAGCTTGCATTAAATGAATTCCGCGCCATCGACAGCAGCCGCGATAAGGCAAATCTCACCCGAGCAGCCAGTAAAATCAATGAAAACCTGTATGCGTCATCAGCCCTTGAGCGCGGGACATTGAAAATTAAAAGCATGCAGATAACCTGGCTGCCGATCCAGGGGCCGGAACAAAAGGCCGCCAAAGCCAAAGCGCTGGAGTACATGAGTGCCGTCATCCGTACCGTAGCCCCCTTATTGACCAAAGAACAAAGTCAGAAAAAACTGCAAAAATTGCTCACCGCAGGCAAAAGTAAGCATTACTACGCAGAAACCGAGGGTGCAATTCGCTATGTCGTGGCAGATAACGGCGAAAAAGGGCTGACCTTCGCTGTTGAACCGATTAAGCTGGCGCTATCTGAAAATCTCGAAGGGTCGAATAAATGACAAAAAGCAAAGCCTTCATGATGATCAATCTCTATACTGTTTCACAGACCATGCTGCCCTGACGGGCGGCCATCTTCCTTAATTCGCTGACAAGCGTGGAGAAATGATATGCGACATCCTTTAGTGATGGGTAACTGGAAACTGAACGGCAGCCGCCACATGGTAAACGAACTGGTTGCTAACCTGCGTAAAGAACTGGCTGGCGTTGCTGGCTGTGCAGTAGCAATCGCTCCACCGGAAATGTATATCGACCTGGCGAACCACGCCGCTGCCGGTAGCCACATCATCCTGGGTGCGCAGAACGTTGACCTGAACCTGTCTGGCGCATTCACCGGTGAAACCAGCGCTGAAATGCTGAAAGATATCGGCGCGAAATACATCATTATCGGTCACTCTGAGCGTCGTACTTACCACAAAGAGTCTGACGAACTGATCGCTAAAAAATTCGCCGTGCTGAAAGAGCAGGGTCTGACGCCGGTTCTGTGCATCGGTGAAACCGAAGCAGAAAACGAAGCGGGCAAAACTGAAGAAGTGTGCGCACGTCAGATCGACGCAGTACTGAAGACTCAGGGCGCAGAAGCATTCGAAGGCGTGGTTATCGCTTACGAACCTGTATGGGCTATCGGTACCGGCAAATCTGCAACTCCGGCACAGGCTCAGGCTGTTCACAAATTCATCCGTGACCATATTGCTAAAGCTGACGCAAAAATCGCTGAACAAGTTATCATCCAGTACGGCGGTTCCGTAAACGCAGCTAACGCGGCAGAATTGTTCGCGCAGCCGGACATCGACGGCGCGCTGGTGGGTGGTGCTTCTCTGAAAGCCGACGCCTTCGCCGTGATCGTTAAGGCAGCTGAAGCCGCTAAACAGGCTTAAGTTGTTGTAAGGGGGGCATTGCCCCCCTTGTCATCTCCGCGTTACCAATATCCCAGCCAGTGCCACCAGAAGGCACCCGTTACCCCCCAGATAGTCAGGTTGGCCACACTCATCACCAGCCCTGTTTTCCACCACTCAGCCAGCGTAACGTAACCCGAGCCAAAAATGATGGGCGCAGTACCTGTGCCGTAGTGCGTGAGCGACATCATCAACGAGGATGAGAATCCCAGCATCAGGCCAAGCAGCGCCGGAGGCGCACCGAGACCTAATCCCGCCGCGAAGAACGCCGCGAACATCGCCGTAATATGCGCGGTAGTGCTGGCAAAAAAGTAGTGCGAATAGACGTAAAGCAGAACCAGCAGCAGTGTGGCGATACTCCAGTGAACGCCGAGATGATCGATGGCACTTCCGACGCTGGTCGCCAGCCAGCCGACCAGGCCCAGTTTGCTCAGGAAGTCCGCCATCATTACCAGCGCAGCAAACCAGACTATCGTATCCCATGCCCCACGGCATTTGAGAATATCATCCCAGCTGAGTACCCCGGTCACTAACAGAATTGATAAGCCGATTAACGCCGCGCTGGTGGGGTTGACGGTCCAGGCACTGCCCATAATCATCGCAGGAACACCCGCCCACAGGCAGAGCAGCAAAACGAAAACCGCGAGGGTGATTTTCTCTGCCAGCGCAAGCGGGCCAAGCGCATCGAGCTTTTGCCGGGCGAACTGCGGCGCGTTCGGCGTGCGGGTAATGGCCGGCGGGTAGAGCCACCAGATAATAATGGGCATCACGATCAGTGAGACGACCGCAGGCAGAAGCGCAGCGATGGCCCACATTCCCCAGGTCATATTCAGTACCCCATCCGTCCCTTTGGTCAAAAAGCTGACAATCAGTGGGTTAGGCGCGGTCGCAGTAATAAACATCGCCGAGGTAATCGGGTTAATGTTGTAGTTCACCAGCGCCAGATAGCGGCCGGTAGAACCGTTTTCCTTATCTCCCGGCTGAGACCCGAGGCTTTCGGCAATCGCCCGCATGACCGGGTGAATAATCCCACCACCGCGCGCGGTATTGCTTGGGGTTACGGGGGCTATCAGCGTTTCCGCCAGGGTTAACGCCCAGGCAATACCCAGCGTCCGTTTGCCAAACAGGGCAATAAATCCATAGCCAATGCGCGCGCCCAGCCCCGTTTTCAACAGGCTTTGCGACAGCATGATGGAGATACCGATCAACCAGATCAGTTGGTTAGAGAAACCGCTCAGCGCATCACTCAGCGCCGCAGTCGGTTTACCAGGGTGAGTGACGCCGGTCATTGCCACCAGCATAATCGCTACAATCGCGATAGCGCCAATAGGCATGGCTTTGCCAATGATGGCCGCGATAGTGCCAATAAACAGCGCCAGCAGATGCCACGCTTCGGGAGTAACGTCAGGAGGGCAAGGGATAACAAACCAGATAGTCAGGGTAATCACGATCGAGATAATGGCAGGCCAACAGCGTATAGGGGTCAATCTGTCCATGAGTCAATCCTTGAGTTTCCAGCACGCAAGTATGCACATCGATATTACCCGGTATCGACATACAGAATGCGATTCACCTTCTCAATACATAAATTTTTACGATTACAAGACGTTATAGTTTCCCCAGTACGCTAAACCACAGATAATCCAGCGGCAGCAGAACCAGATACGTTGCCATAGCCAGCGTAATGCACAGCAGCATTCCTGCCCGTGCAGGCACTTTGCCTAGCGCCATCGCCACCACAATTGGCGATGCCTGATACGGCAGCAACGGAGTGGAATAGCCCAACACCTGAATCATAATCACCGACAGCAGCGGAAACCCGGTCGCATCGGCAAAGCTCTGTGCCAGCGTGGTATACAGCGCCGGAACGCCGTTGGCGGTCATAATAAAATTGAGCGCCGTGGTAATACCGGTTAACGCCAGAAAGCTGGTAAAGGGTTTATCCGCGTCCAGCGGCATCACGTGTAGCAACGCCTCCCCCACCGCGCTACCGATGCCGGTTTGCGTCACGGTGATCGCCAGCCCCAGGATCCCCGCCACGTAAATACAGGTGCGGATGTTCACCCCGCTGGAAAACTCGTCCCCGTTAATAAAGCCTACCCGTGGCAACAGCGTAATGATTGCCGCCGCCAGCCCAGTCCAGGCCGGACCAATACCGTGCCAGCTTTCGCTGACCCACATCAGCAACACCACCGCTAACATCCAGGCCAGCCGTTTTTCATCGCGACTCATCGGCGCAGGTGGCGTCACATCCATAGGGGCATGGGGCTTGCCGGGGAACAGCCAGCAGATCAGTCCAACCAGCAGCGCGCCTTTTAACCACCCGAGGACCGGCGTATGCAGCAATAAATAGGGTAGATAATTCAGATGGATACCGTAAGAACCTTCCGTTGCGCCGCTCATCACCAGATTCGGTACGTTGGCGGGTAGGATGGTAGCTGAAAGCTGGAACGTCCCAAAACCCACGGCTAACGCCAGACCGTACCAGGCACGGGTACCGTCGACAATGCCAGCGCGTTTCGCCATCGCCGCGACAATCGGCATCAGCAGCGCAATACGCCCCATATTGGACGGCATCACAAACGCCAGCGCATAGCTCAGCAGCACCACGCTTGCGACCATTAACGGCCAGGAATCGGTCAACCGGGACGACAACGCCCGCGCCGCCCTGTCCGCCAGTCCCGTTTTACGTATCGCGATGCCCAACACGAAACCGCTGAAAACCAGCCAGAACGCCGACGAAGCAAAGCCGCCAAAAATCACCTCCGGTGGGGCGATTTTCGCCACCATTGCGACAGAGAAGAATATCAGCGCCGTAATGAACTCCGGTAACAGCGACGTAGCCCAGAGCAGAATGGTGATGCCAACCACCAATGAAGGGATAAACAGAGGGTGCGTAAGCCAGAGCGACATGCCTGTCTCCTGTTGTTTTTTTCAACAAGAATACGGGGACAGGCACAGAGAGTAAACGCCAGATTAGGTGGGGTTACCGCAGGATCTGGCACTGATGATCCTGAATTTCCTCGGCGGAGGCGAGATTCAGCGACAGCAGATCGCGCTGGGTCGCCAGCAGGACAAAGGACTCATCGCTCTGACGCACCATCGCCAGCGCATAGCGCCCCATATGATCACGCGCATCCGGCACCTCTTCCGCCAGCATCATAAACGGGCTGCGCTGTGCCAGTTCGTTTTCCGTGACACGGCGCGCCAGATACTCGTGCCCACGTAATCCCCCCGGCAAAGGCAGCCAGCGGGTGCTGATTTTCGCCAGATTGTCATCCAGTTGCGTTCTAACGTCAGGACGCAAGCAAGAGATATGAATGTGGAAATGGTTTTGCGTGCGGCCAGACGGCGAGTTGATCGTGAGTGATACCGCTTTATCGGGAATTTCCTGACCGTATTTTTGGCTCATAAAACCGCGCGCTTGCCAGGCGAGCCAGAAAAAATTCGGCGTGCCTGATTGCAACAGCAGCGGGCTTTCCGTGCCGTTAATGCGGTAAGTGGGCATCAATAAGTATTGCAGAGGGCCGTTACGGTCTTTGAACACCACATACCCGGCATCCGGTTTCACCTCCGCACACGGCGCAGGGTTATGCCGTTGCAGCTGGTTCGGCAGGCATTGCTCAAGAACAATCTGGCGTAATGCATCCGGGTTACCGTTGAGTTTCCAGTAACCTATGCCCGCAGCGGCAGCGATAATCATCACCACCAGTAAAAAATAGCCTGCTTTTTTCATTACGCGTTTCCTGTATCCCATTGAAGGGTAAGCGTAACGTAAAATGATGACAAATAAAAAAGCCCGGTCGCGTTATGCCACCGGGCCTGCAAACACATCTGCGTTAGCGTTTACTGATTTGGTCAAACGTACCGCCGTTAGAGAAGTGCTCTTTCTGCGCTTTGGTCCAGCCACCAAACTCGTCGTCGATGGTGAATAACTTCAGCTTCGGAAAGGCATTTTCGTATTTCTTCGCCACGTCAGCATCACGCGGGCGGTAATAGTTTTTCGCCGCAATTTCCTGACCTTGCGGAGAATAGAGATACTTCAGGTAAGCTTCGGCCACCACTTTACTGTCTTTCTTTTCTACCACTTTGTCGACAATAGACACGGTCGGTTCTGCGAGAATAGATTCGCTTGGCGTGACGATCTCAAACTTATCTTTACCCAGTTCGTTCGTCGCCAGCAGCGCTTCGTTTTCCCATGCGATCAGCACATCGCCAATTCCGCGTTCAACAAAGGTATTGGTAGAGCCGCGCGCGCCGGAATCCAGCACTTCCACGTTTTTAAACAGAGCTTTGACGAAGTCCTGAGCTTTGGCCTGATCGTTGTTATTGTGGTGCAGGGCATAACCCCATGCCGCCAGATAGTTCCAGCGCGCCCCGCCGGAGCTTTTCGGGTTTGGCGTAATGACTGATACACCCGGTTTAACCAGATCGTTCCAGTCATGAATCTGCTTTGGATTGCCTTTGCGTACCAGGAAGACGATGGTAGAGGTGTAAGGTGCAGAGTTGTCCGGCAGGCGTTTAATCCAGTTTTTATCGATACGGCCACGCTCAGCAATGGCGTCCACGTCATAGGCCAACGCCAGGGTAACCACATCGGCTTCGATACCGTTAATGACGGATGTTGCCTGTTTACCGGAGCCACCATGTGACTGGCGGATCACCACGTTATCGCCCGTTTCCTGTTTCCAGTGCGCCGCGAAGGCTTTGTTGTACTGTTCGTACAGCTCACGCGTTGGATCGTACGATACGTTAAGTAACTGAATATCCTTTGCCAGAACGCTGGTCGATGCCAGCAATAATGTTAACCCTACGCCCCATTTGTTCATCGCCCAGCTCTCTTATTTAATGTTGTGATGAGCAGAGCGTGCCAGAAAGCGATCCAAACTTTAAAGAATAAAAAAAGATTTGCTATAACGTGGGGGAATATATGGAGTCGGGTTTTTGCCTGATGGCGCTACGCTTATCAGGCCTACGATTTGCTCATGTAGGCCGGATAAGGCGCAAGCCGCCATCCGGCAATTGCAATCAGTACAATCTTTTCGCGCAGTCCAGCCAGTCACCTTTGAACGGACGCTTCATATTCTCGATAGCGTCGATGATGTCGTGGTGAACCAACTGTTCGTTCTGAATACCGACGCAGCGACCGCCATGACCTTCAAGCAGCAGATCAATGGCATACGCCCCCATACGGGATGCCAGAATACGGTCGTAAGGCACCGGGGAACCACCACGCTGGATGTGACCCAGTACGGTTGAGCGCGTTTCACGGCCGGTTTCTTTCTCGATGTAATGCGCCAGTTCATCAACGTCACACATGTGCTCGGTGATCGCCACAATCGCGTGTTTCTTACCTTTGGCGATGCCAGCTTTGATTTCAGCGACCAGATCGTCACGGCTGAATTCAACTTCCGGAACGACGACGAATTCGCAGCCACCGGCAATTGCTGCCGCCAGAGTCAGGTCACCACAGTAGCGCCCCATCACTTCAACGATGGAGATACGCTGGTGAGAAGAGGAGGTGTCACGCAGACGGTCAATCGCTTCTACCACGGTACCCAGTGCGGTGAAGTAGCCGATAGTGTAGTCGGTGCCTTTAATATCGTTGTCGATAGTACCCGGCAGGCCAATGCACGGGAAACCCATTTCAGTCAGACGTTTTGCACCCAAGTAGGAACCGTCACCACCGATAACAACCAGGGCGTCAATCCCACGCTTCTTCAGGTTTTCGATAGCCACAGCGCGCACGTTTTCGTCGCGGAATTCCGGGAAGCGAGCAGAACCGAGGAAAGTACCGCCACGGTTGATCATGTCGGACACGCTATAACGGTCGAGCTGAACCATACGGTCTTCATACAAACCCAGGTAGCCATCATGGATCCCCATGACTTCCAGTCCTTCCGTCAACGCTGCACGTACAACACCACGGATTGCTGCGTTCATGCCCGGCGCATCACCGCCGCTTGTCAACACACCGATTTTCTTAATCATGACTACCTCTGAACTTTGGAATGCAAAATGAAATCTGCTGCCGGAAGTCGATTCCGCATATCGAAACGATCCAACGAATATGCAGATAGTATAACAATCACTTCCTGCTGAATTGATTCAGGTCAGGCCAAACGGTGGTAATTTATACACAAAATGCTGGCCCTGCTCACTTTTTTACAACGAATTATGAAAGCTCAAACATCTTGCCTTCCTTGGGTACGACTGAACAGGGATCCTGATGAATAATCACATCCGATCCCGGGAAACGCCGCAAAATCGCCTGCTCAACCTGTTCAGCCACTAAATGCGCCTGAACGAGCGGCAGATTATCTTCCATTTCCAAATGAATCTGAATAAAGCGGGTCGGCCCTGACTGCCGCGTGCGAAGATCGTGAGCGCCGCTGACTCCTGGCCATGACGTCACTATATCAATAATTTCCTGACGTTCTTCATCGGGCAAGGCGCGATCCAGCAAGGATTGCACCGCCTCGTAGCCCATACGCAATGCGCTATATAGAATATAGATGCCAATCCCGAGCGCAAACAAGGCATCCGCACGATGCCAACCGTACCAGGCCAGACCAAGCGCGACGAGAATAGCGCCGTTCATCATAACATCAGACTGATAATGAAGCATATCTGCCCGAACGGCCTGACTTTGCGTACGCTTAACGACCCAACGCTGAAACGTGACCAGTATGATAGTACAAATTAACGCAATGACGGTGACGATTACCCCAACGCCCGGATCTTTCATCGGCGTCGGTTGAACAAGATGCTGAATGCCTGTCAAAAATAAGAACAGCGCCGAGCCAGAAATAAACATACTTTGCGCCAGCGCCGCCAGCGATTCTGCTTTCCCGTGCCCGAACGTGTGTTCATCATCGGCTGGCTGTAAGGAATAGCGCACCACCAGCAAATTGGTTAACGACGCGGCAATATCGACCAAAGAGTCCACCAGTGCAGCCAGAATACTCACCGACCCGGTGTACCACCACGCAAAAATTTTGATCAAAAGTAACAGCGAAGCCATCACGGTCGCCGCGATAGCCGCCCGGCTCACCAGCCGCCCATAAGTTTGATTCATAAGCACTCCCATCAGGATATGCCGCTAGTATAACGGATGAACTAAAACAGTCAGGCAATAAGAAAGTGTCAAATTTCGGGCAAAAAAAACCATACGCAATGTGTGGAAAAGCGGGGATGGAATGTTGCAGCAAACATAGCACATTAAAATAAAAAATTACGCCCCCTCTTATAGCCGGACCAGTATGGCAATACGTCATCTGAATACGTTTTATTCTGAATTTTTAGGACCTCTCAACAACTTTTCCATTACTCCTTTACTTTAGGTGTACGATAAATACTCAATCAACATATCTTGAGGGATTAAGATAGTGTATTACCCTAATTCTATTGACTGGAAACCGATCCAAGAAGGGGGACTGCGTAGGTTAAGGCTTGGCGAGATGAATCTTGCAAACTCGCTCTTTGGCTTTAGCATTCTTTACCATCAAGTTTCGATTCATCTGGAAAGTTACCTTCCTTTTGATACTCAAAACCCAGGTCAGGCGATGACGCCTGACGGCGAAATGTGGTTTAGAACCATAAAATACGAAGATGATTTCTCGATGCCAACAAAACAGCCAACACCAAATGCCCAGCATCTTTTTTTGCATGAAATGATGCATGTTTGGCAGCACCAATATGGAATGTGGGTACGAACACGCGGGGCGTTCTCATGGGCTGCTGATTATACATACAGTCTAAATGAAAAAAATCTACTTGATTACGGACTGGAGCAGCAAGCATCCTTAGTCAGCGATTACTGGTTGTTAAAGCACTATGGGTTTGATGGGCATAGCGATCTCTATGTTTACCGCGATTATGACCCAGAAGAACCGGCGCTGGAATTAATGCAGAAATATGAAAAGGTACTCGGGAGCTTTCCGATATGAAGAAATCGCTCTTTTTTCTCCCTTTACTTTTATTTCTGGCCGGGTGCCCGGGGAAAGGCAGAGAGGGTGCAGAGTCCGGTGAACGACGGGCGATCTACGTAGATGGCAATCGTGTTTGCTTTACCATAGATAAAAACGATGTGTTAAACCGCTATATTCTGTCAACTAATGGTAGAGAAGGTAAAAAATTATTAGTCGGCGACTTTACACATCTCACCTACCCAAGTACCTGCTTCACGGTTAATTTAGAAAAAGGGGTGGTGTATGGTGCAAGCTATACCTTAAATGGAAAAAATCACTACTACACATTTATCATTACCCATGATGGTACTGTGTTGGATTTAGGAAAAAGCTGAGCACTATTGTCAGATCACACGGCTCTACATAAAGGCTGTGAGTTACATTGAGGTCAGCCACACATAACAAAAGCTTTTATAAGCGCTAAATACCTTCTGCAAATCGCTGTTTATCTTTGGCAGTTCACTGGAATTTTGGGCAAAAAAAACCCCCACATCATGTGGGGGAAGACAGGGATGGTGTCTATGGCAAGGAAAACAGGGTTACTACTGGGAACGTGAGTTGCTACTACTCAATAAATTCAACGATGAGCTTTTTTGCCATTGCGCGACATCGCGCAGCTGCTCCATTCGTTGTTCATGTTTCTCATTTAAAACCGCTTGCTGCTCGGGCGTTAACAGGCGATACATCTGGTTGCGGACCTTGGCGATTTCAACCTGGCGGGCAACCTGCTGTTGTGCCATCTTTTCTGCCTGAGCGCGCACGGCGCTTTCATCAAAATTCTCTGCGGTGACAAGACGATGCATTGTCTCCATTTCGCTAACATTAACAGGAGGCTGCTCATGTCTGGCCTGCTGCATTAAATCTCGCATCTGTTGACGTTGATGTTCGGTTAAACTGATACCGTCAAACATGTGTCTCTGCGCATTACGTTGCGAAGAGCTTTCACCCAGGTGCCAGTGATCGCCTGTGACGACTTCAGCTGCATGGCTAAACGTACTGAGTGCCAGCGTTGAGGCCATGACGGCAGCGGTAACTTTGCCCATCACTTGCTCCCAAAATCTTTTCTGTCGCGATTCAACGAGAGACAGTTTACGATTCGGGCTGCAAACATGCGTCAGGGGGTGTAAAACAACGTAAAGTCATAGATTAGCGCCGCCTGATGTCGTAATTTCTGCCTCGGAGGTACGTAAAAAATGAATAAAATACTGCTAGTTGATGATGACCGAGAGCTGACATCCCTGTTAAAGGAGCTGCTCGAAATGGAAGGTTTCGATGTGCTGGTTGCCCATGATGGGGAGCAGGCACTGGAGCTTCTGGATGACAGCATCGATTTACTTTTGCTCGACGTCATGATGCCGAAGAAAAACGGCATTGATACACTGAAAGCACTTCGCCAGACACACCAGACCCCCGTAATCATGCTGACCGCCCGCGGCAGCGAACTGGATCGCGTACTCGGCCTTGAGCTGGGCGCGGACGATTATTTACCCAAACCGTTTAACGACCGCGAACTGGTCGCGCGTATCCGCGCCATTCTGCGCCGCTCCCACTGGAGCGAACAGCAGCAGAACAGCGATAACGGCTCGCCGACGCTGGAGGTGGATGCGTTAAGCCTCAATCCGGGTCGCCAGGAAGCCAGCTTTGACGGGCAAACCCTGGAGTTAACCGGTACCGAATTCACCCTGCTGTATTTGCTGGCGCAGCATCTCGGCCAGGTGGTTTCTCGTGAACATTTAAGCCAGGAAGTGCTGGGCAAACGCCTGACACCGTTCGATCGTGCTATCGACATGCATATCTCGAACCTGCGTCGTAAGCTGCCGGAGCGTAAAGACGGGCACCCGTGGTTTAAAACCCTGCGCGGTCGCGGCTATCTGATGGTCTCCGCTTCATGATAGGAAGTTTAACCGCACGCATCTTTGCCATCTTCTGGTTAACGCTGGCACTGGTGCTGATGCTGGTGCTGATGTTACCCAAGCTCGACTCACGCCAGATGACCGAGCTACTGGATAGCGAACAGCGCCAGGGGTTGATGATTGAGCAGCACGTTGAAGCTGAACTGGCGAACGATCCACCCAACGATTTGATGTGGTGGCGTCGCTTGTTTCGTGCGATAGACAAGTGGGCGCCGCCGGGACAGCGGTTATTACTTGTTACGACGGAAGGACGCGTGATCGGCGCAGAACGCAACGAAATGCAGATCATTCGTAACTTTATTGGTCAGGCCGATAACGCCGATCATCCGCAAAAGAAAAAATACGGTCGTGTTGAAATGGTTGGGCCTTTCTCCGTCAGAGATGGCGAAGATAACTACCAACTGTACCTCATTCGGCCTGCCAGCAGTTCACAATCTGACTTCATCAACCTGCTGTTTGACCGACCGCTGTTACTGCTGATCGTGACCATGTTAGTCAGCTCTCCGTTGCTGCTTTGGCTGGCCTGGAGTCTGGCAAAACCGGCACGTAAGCTGAAAAATGCGGCGGATGAAGTGGCACAGGGTAACCTGCGTCAGCATCCTGAACTGGAAGCCGGTCCGCAAGAATTCCTGGCGGCAGGTGCCAGCTTTAACCAGATGGTGACGGCGCTGGAACGCATGATGACCTCACAGCAACGCCTGCTGTCGGACATCTCTCACGAGTTGAGAACGCCGTTAACGCGTCTGCAACTGGGGACCGCGCTGCTGCGCCGTCGTAGCGGCGAGAGCAAAGAGCTGGAGCGTATTGAAATGGAAGCGCATCGACTGGACAGCATGATCAACGATCTGCTGGTCATGTCGCGCAATCAGCAGAAAAACGCGCTGGTCAGTGAAACCGTGAAGGCGAATCACCTGTGGGGTGACGTGCTGGATAACGCCGCCTTTGAAGCCGAGCAGATGGGCAAATCGTTCACAGTTAACTTCCCGCCAGGGCCGTGGCCGCTGTACGGTAACCCGAATACGCTGGAAAGTGCGCTGGAGAACATTGTTCGCAACGCCCTGCGCTACTCACACACCAGGATTGAAGTGGGCTTCGCGGTGGATAAAGACGGGATTACCATCACCGTGGACGATGATGGTCCGGGCGTGAGCCCCGAAGACAGAGAACAGATTTTCCGTCCGTTCTATCGTACCGATGAAGCGCGCGATCGCGAATCTGGCGGTACTGGTCTGGGTCTGGCAATTGTTGAAACCGCTATTCAGCAGCATCGTGGCTGGGTCAAGGCCGAAGACAGCCCATTGGGTGGTCTGCGCCTGGTGCTCTGGCTGCCGCTGTATAAACGTGCGTAATTGTGCCTGTTGCGCCGGATGACGATGCTAACGCATCTTATCCGGCCGACAGGTTCAATAATCGCCTTATTTTCCCCACAATCTCCGCGAATTATCTTCGATCTTGCCGCTTAAGCGGCGTTTCTGCAAGGTTCTGGTCCAGCTCTTTGACAGCCCCGCAGCCGACAGTAAACGGTGATACTGGTCGTCATCAAACGGCATATGCCAGGCAATGGCGATGGCCTCTTGCACGCTAACATCACTCACACGAGATGCCAGTACCAGCGGCGCATCCGCCGATACCATGCCGGGTGCGATAACGCTGCACAACCAGCCGGTCTTGCCCGCATCCTGCATCTGGCTTGCCATGTCGCTAATAGCAAAATGAAAATTCAGCTTAAAACACGGCGAGCGTGGCTGTGTGACCTGAATCAGCGCCTCACCCCACTGGAAGATATCACCAATAAAAACATTCTCTTCCGTCATGCCCTGCGTTGACAGGTTCTCGCCAAAAGCGGGCGCGACAAACAACTCTGCCTGTTCAGGAAAAGCCTGTCGCCAGTGTAGGTAGTGTTCACGCGGATAATGGCACAGCGCGCGGTCCGGCCCACCGTGAATTTTCGTTTCTGCCTGTTCATCCCCTGCCAACCCTAATTCGGTCAGCATCAGCTCGCCATCGACCTGAACTTTCGCAATCGCACTGGGGCGGCTTCCCGTGTAATCCCGAATCTTGCCTGCAAATACATCAACCGGATATCGCATCTGTTCCCTCTCCCGATAACTTTTCCCCATTACACCCTATTTATTCTACCCTATTCGCTCAAAATGAGAGCACGGTTGGTGTGAAACGTAGGGACACATGCTATCAATGCAAGTTGGTTTTGAAACAATATTTCAATTAAGGAGTCGACAACGTGACGGGTCAATCGCAATTTGCTGGCGTCTGGTGTCCTTCCATTACGCCAATGGACAATGACGGCAAGATCGATTTCAACGGTCTGAGCCAGCATCTCAAACGCCTTACCGAGGCACAGATCGACGTTATTTTGCTGATGGGAAGCATTGGGGAATTTGCCTCCTTTACGCTCGACGAAAGGCTGCAGTTGATCCGTGAAGCCCGAGCTATGAGCTCGCTGAAGATGGTCGCCAACGTCTCATCCACCTGCCAGAATGATGTGCTACTGATGGCGCAGGAAGCGTATCACGCGGGGTACGATGCCGTCATGATCCTGCCACCTTACTATTACGGACAAACGGCAACGCAGCTGCTGAGCTACTTCCGCCAGTTAGGGCAACAACTCAGCGGTCAATGGTTTGCCTATAACTTCCCGGCCCGTACCGGCTGTGATTTAACACCTGAGCTGGTTGCTACCCTGGCCGGGGAATTCCCGAACTTCGCCGGTATCAAAGACACCGTGGACTGCCAGTCCCATACCCGCAGTATGATTCAGACCACCCGCGCTGTACGCAAAGATTTTGCCGTACTCTCCGGTTACGACGAATATTACATCCCCAACCTTCTGGCAGGCGGCGCTGGGATTATTTCTGGCCTAAATAACGTGATGCCTGAGCTGTTTGTCCACGCACGCGAGGCGTTTAAACAGGGCGACCTGGCAGCGTTGCGTGATATTCAGGATAAGATTGGCACGTACATGTCCATCTACGCTATTGGCGAGGATTTTGTCACCACCATTAAAACCGTGGTGTCGCGTAAGTTTGGCTATTGCACCGGCGTTTCGCGTAATGCAGGTGGGGAGTTAAACGAGGACCAATGCCGAATAATTGATGAGGTGTTTGGGCGTTAATATTACCCGGCCCGCATCATGATGTGGGCCGGGTAAGTGCATCAGGCAATACAGCGTTACCGCTCTACGCCATCAGGCTGTATGGGGCTTATTTTTTCGCCGCGAAACGCGCCGCTGCTTCGTCCCAGTTCACCACGTCCCAGAACGCTTTGATGTAGTCCGGGCGACGGTTCTGGAATTTCAGGTAGTAAGCGTGTTCCCAAACGTCCAGGCCCACGATCGGGAAGCCGGAAGCGCCAGAGATAGCCTCACCCATCAGCGGGGAATCCTGGTTGGCAGTAGAAACCACAGCCAGTTTGTCACCTTTCAGTACCAGCCATGCCCAGCCAGAACCGAAACGGGTTGCCGCTGCTTTTTCAAATTCAGCTTTGAAGTTATCAACAGAGCCAAAGTCGCGTTCGATAGCCGCTTTCAGGTCACCCTGCAGCGTAGTACCGGTTTTCAGACCTTTCCAGAACAGGCTGTGGTTAGCGTGGCCGCCTGCGTTGTTACGCAGTACGGTTTTCTTATCCGCTGGCAGCTGATCCAGTTTAGTGATCAGCTCTTCAACAGGCAGGCTAGCGAATTCAGGCAGGCTTTCCAGCGCAGCGTTCGCGTTGTTTACATAGGCCTGGTGGTGCTTGGTATGGTGGATTTCCATCGTCTGCTTATCAAAGTGCGGTTCAAGGGCATCATAAGCGTACGGCAGGGATGGCAGTGTATAACTCATAATCATCTCCAGTATTGTCGGGCGGCCAGTGTTAACGCCGCGTAAGCAGTTGAGTCATTATAGTTAATTAAATGATATTGAAAATGATTATCAATGCCGTACTTTTTACAGGGCTATTGCAAGATGAAAATGTGAGCGCCACCGGGAAAATCAGGCGAATTTTGCCAACCTGCGTAGGAAACAGGCAGAGACATAAAGGACATGGGAGACAAAGCACGAGATAGTCTGCGGATTATCTCACAAGGAAATATTGCTATGTCTGTCAACATCGCCCTTTTCGGAATCGGCCTCGACACATACTGGCCCCAGTTTGCTGGCCTGGAGTCACGCTTGCAGGGTTACCTGCAAACGATTGATGAGCGTCTGACGGCGCAACAGGCCACCGTCATTAATGGCGGCCTGATTGATAACGTCGATAAAGCCGATGCTCTTATCAGGCGATTACAACAGCAGCCGGTCGATGCGGTCTGTCTTTACATTAGCACCTACGCACTCAGCGCAACGGTTCTACCCCTTGTACAGAGTATCAATAAGCCAGTTATTATTATGGCCCTACAGCCGGAGCCTGGTCTGCCCTATTCGGCAATCCGCCAAATTCCCGATCGGGGCGGACGTACTGGAGAGTGGCTGGCGCACTGCCAGGCCTGCAGCGCGCCCGAACTGGCAAACGTATTTAATCGTGCGAATATCCGCTTTCAGTTGATTGTTGGTGCGTTACAGGGCGATGAGTACATCTGGCAACAAATGGCACAGTGGTTACAGGCCCTTAATGCCCGCCAGATGCTGGCAAACTGTCAGGTCGGCGTACTCGGACACTATTATGACGGCATGGTGGACGTTTACAGCAATATGACGAACCTGTCCGCCAAATTAGGCGTACGCTTTAAGCCACTGGAAATGTGTGAGCTGGCGGAATACCGCGAGCAGGTCAGCGAGACAGATCTCAGCGTCAAACAACAGGAAATGTACCGTGTGCTTCAGCTGGATCCGACATGCGAACCGGCAGAGCTTGATCGCGCACTTACCACCGCCTGCGCCATGGATAAACTGATTGCCCAGAACACACTCGGTGCACTGGCCTACTACTACGAAGGTAGAAACGGCAATGCTTACGAGAACATCATCACCTCAATCATTCTTGGCAACACACTACTCACCCACCGTGGTATTCCCGTGGCAGGTGAATATGAAATCAAAAATGTACTGGCGATGAAAATTCAGCAGCTTCTGGGGGCGGGTGGTTCATTCTCTGAGCCATATGGAATTGAATTTATTGATGATGTTGTATTGTGGGGACATGATGGCCCGGCGCACCCGCTGATGGCCGATGGTCCGGTGCGTCTGGTTCCGCTGCCGGTTTATCATGGTAAACCGGGTAAAGGTGTGTCTATCCAGATGACCGTGAAACCGGGCCCGGTAACCTTTCTTTCGGTCATTGAAGATGCCGAAAACGGGGTGCGTTTGCAGTATGCCGAAGGGGAAGCAGTGGCAGGTGAAGTCCTGGATATCGGCAATACCAACAGCCGCTATCGCTTCCCGTTATCGGCTCGCGATTTCACCACACAATGGTGCATGGGCGGTCCAGCCCATCATTGCAGCATTGGCCTTGGTCATCATGGTGAGGTACTGGAAAAACTCGCCTGGCTACTGGGTATTCAGACGGTAAAAATCTGCTAACCCTTAATATTATCGCCCTTCTCAAAAAAGAGGGGCGGATCAGCATTTGTGATCAACATCCTTTTCATCCCCTGAATTTTGCCAGCATTGCCCATCCTACGGCAGCATGCTGAAGGTTAATTCATTGCTCACTCTTTAGACTTTTGAATATCAAAACGGGTGATTTTCATCCAGCCAGAACGACAATTTAAAAGGAACCAGAATGGGTAACGCAATTACGATGGGGATATTATGGCATCTTATCGGTGCCGCTAGTGCCGCTTGTTTTTATGCCCCTTTTAAAAAGGTACAACACTGGTCCTGGGAGACTATGTGGTCCATAGGCGGTTTTGTTTCATGGTTGATCCTGCCCTGGCTCGTCAGCGCAATCCTGCTGCCAGACTTCTGGGCCTATTACAGTTCATTCAGCGCGTCCACACTACTACCGGTATTTTTATTCGGCGCAATGTGGGGGATCGGTAATATCAACTATGGCCTGACCATGCGCTATCTCGGCATGTCGATGGGGATCGGCATCGCTATCGGCATTACGCTGATTGTTGGCACCTTAATGACACCAATCATTGCCGGTAAATTTGACGTGCTCATCGGCACGCCGGGTGGGCGTATGACCCTGCTTGGTGTGCTGGTCGCGCTGATCGGCGTGGCGATAGTCACTCGAGCAGGACAGTTAAAAGAACGCAAGATGGGTATCAAAGCCGAAGAGTTCAACCTGAAAAAAGGTCTAATACTGGCGGTGATGTGCGGCTTTTTCTCCGCAGGGATGTCCTTTGCCATGGATGCGGCTAAACCGATGCACGAAGCCGCCGCTGCGCTCGGTATCGATCCTTTGTATGTCGCTCTGCCAAGCTACGTAGTCATTATGGGCGGCGGTGCGGTGATCAACCTGGGATTCTGCTTCATTCGTCTGGCAAAAATGAAGAACCTGTCGGTAAAAGCCGACTTCTCGTTAGCAAAACCACTTATTATCAGCAACATCCTGTTCTCGGCCCTTGCTGGTCTGATGTGGTATCTCCAGTTCTTCTTTTACGCCTGGGGCCATGCCAAAATTCCGGCGCAGTATGACTACATGAGCTGGATGCTGCACATGAGTTTCTACGTCCTGTGCGGCGGTATCGTCGGCCTGATCATGAAAGAGTGGAGCAATGCGGGAAAACGCCCTGTCAGCGTGCTGAGCCTCGGCTGCGTGGTGATTATCCTTGCCGCAAACATTGTCGGTCTGGGAATGGCCAGCTAGTCCTGCGGATTACTGAGATGACGCCACTGGCTCGGCGTCATCCCGGTTTCTCGCGTAAACACCACCGAAAAGTAGTTACTGTCCTCAAAGCCACAACGCATAGAAATCTCACCAATCATCAACTTGCTATGTTGCAGCAAATACTGAGCGTGGCAGACCCGCACCTGTCGAAGATACTGGTTGATGGTCATTCCAGTCTGGCTGCGAAACTGCTGACGCAGCACGCGCTCGCTGCACTGCTCCCGTTGACAGAATTTATCCAGTTCAAAGGTATGCTCATGGCTGCCGGCCAGCGCGGTGATCAGCTTATCCAGCAGTGTTTCACTGGTGGTGGCCGGGAGCCTATCCGTGGCATAACGATGGCGCTTGAGAAGCGTCACCAACTGTCCGAACAACAGCTCCGCCATATCATTACATAACGGATCGCGCTGCTGGCTTTCGTGTTCCAGTTGGCTAATCACCTGTCGAGCCTGAGCCATACCGGCACTGCCCAGCCGCCAGTGGGGCTGGCACGGCGTGCCGTTGTTAAAACCGGGGATCACATCTTCCCATCCCAGATTCAGCGTCAACCGCTCAGGGCAGTAGATAATATTCTGCAGGACGAGGTCGTTAACAGAGGTGTACGAGTGTTTGTCTGCGGCGCGAATGTAAAACAGATCGCCACGGGTTATTCGATACGGCCGATCGTTGAGAACATGCAGACCATTGCCACGCCAGACCATCACCAGCTCACAAAACTCATGAGTATGTTCGGCAAACACATCCTGCGGATAGCGATCGGCGACGGCGACGGCCTGCTGTTCGCTCGCAAAAAAGTCTGATTTCAGAAGGACTAGCTGATTCGCCACCACATCACCTCAACCTGAACGCTTGCCGGATGCGCTGCGCTTATTCGGCCTACAGGGCATTCATGTAGGCCGGACAAGGTGCAGCCGCCATCCGGCATTAAAGGGTATGATTATCAGCAAACGGACGGTAAAAAACGTTGATAGCTTTCGCGTTACTGGAGGCTGCTTCCGGCCATGACGTCGCGGCCCTGGCGAATATCGCGCGGTGACCAGTTAAACTCCCGGCGAAATAGCGTCGAAAAGTGGTTACTGTCGCCAAAACCGCAGCGATAAGCGATGTCCGTAACACTGTCATCGCTATGGCGCAATAAGTGCCGTGCTTTGATTAGCCGCAGGCGATTGAGATAGCGCTGCGGCGTCAGCCCGGTTTGCTGTTTGAGCTGGCGGTGCAAGGTGCGTAAAGAGAGCGAAAACTGCTCAGCCACCGCATCCCAGCAGACTTCGTCGGCAAAATTATCTTCCAGCCACGCCATCAGCCGGTTTAGTCGCGCATCGTTATCCGCTGCCGCTTCCATCAGACTACTTTTGCGTAGCAGCACCAGCAGTTGCATAAACAGGATCTCGCGATTGGCCGCCGTCGGCGTATCCATCTCCTCACCAAGATGCTCTATTTGCCCCACCAAGTGACGGACCTGCTGCAGTACGCCCTGATTCACGCGCCAGTGGGACGGATACTGACCGTTCTGCTCCTGAGGTAACAACTGGTTTAACCCGGCCAGAAACTGAAACGCATCAGGGGAACGATACAGTACATTTGTCAGGCACAGGTTGTCAGTATGTTCATATAAGTGTCTGTCATGATCGCGGACAAAACAGACCGTCCCGCCGCTAATGGTGTAGGGCTGTCCATTGAAAACATGAATACCTGTTCCATGCTCAACTATCACAATTTCATGAAAATCATGATGATGCTCGGGAAAAGCAGTCTGGGGCAGTCGCGGTTCGATCGCCACAGGCGCTTTACCTGTCGGAAAAAAATCCACGCAATGCAGTACGGTCATGATGACTTCCTTCCAGATCAAATGAACATGGCTGCATAGTAATTAAGGGTTATGACCCTCACCTTAAATTTTTGACGCCAAAGTGCGTAAACACGGTTAATTCTTCAAGAAACGACAGGAAAGATCGGGAAATGCGGAAGGGGTCACATCAGACAAAATCCCGCCCATTACACAAAACTGTGAACAGCATCACGTTCACCTTTGCCATGCTGCCAGCGGCTTATTGTGACTGTCACTAACAAGAAGGTACGCCGTTCCAGGGGTTCTTAGACTGAGTGCAATAAAACTCAGAAGGACCTCGCTATGACTCTTCGCCATTGTGTCGCTGTCGATCTCGGCGCATCCAGCGGACGCGTAATGCTGGCACGTTACGACAGTGACCACCGCACCCTGACGCTGCGTGAAATCCACCGTTTCGCGAACTGTCTGCAAAAAACAGACGGTTTTGACACCTGGGATATCGACAGCCTGGAAAACGACATTCGCCTGGGGCTGAAGAAGGTCTGCGATCAAGGCATCCTGATTGACAGCATCGGGATTGATACCTGGGGCGTGGATTACGTCCTGATCGGTAAAGACGGTCAGCGCGTCGGTCTGCCGGTCTCTTACCGCGACAGCCGCACTACCGGCGTGATGTCGCAAGCTTTAGCGCAACTGGGTAACAGCGAGATATATCGTCGGAGCGGCATTCAGTTTCTGCCCTTTAACACCCTGTATCAGCTCCGCGCGCTGGTCGAACAGCAGCCAGAGCTGGTCCCACAGGTGGCGCATGCCCTGATGATCCCCGACTACTTCGGCTACCGCCTGACCGGCGAAATGAACTGGGAATATACCAACGCCACCACTACGCAGTTGGTCAATATCAACACCGACGACTGGGATGACACCCTGCTGGCATGGACCGGCGCAGACAAAGCCTGGTTTGGTCGCCCAACGCATCCGGGGAACGTGATTGGTCACTGGATCTGCCCGCAGAAAAATCAGATCCCGGTGGTTGCCGTCGCCAGCCACGACACCGCCAGCGCGGTCATCGCTTCACCGCTGGCCGATAACAACAGCGCTTATCTCTCTTCCGGTACCTGGTCCCTGATGGGGTTTGAGAGCAAAACACCGTATGCCAACGAGGCCGCGCTGGCGGCAAATATCACCAACGAAGGCGGCGCGGAAGGACGTTACCGCGTGCTGAAAAATATTATGGGGCTATGGCTGCTGCAACGCGTATTAAAAGAGCGGCAGATTACCGACCTGCCCGCGCTGATCGCGAAAACCGAAGCGCTACCGGCCTGCCAATTCCTGGTCAACCCGAACGACGATCGCTTTATCAACCCAGTTGATATGAGCGCAGAAATTCAGGCCGCATGCCGCGAATCCGGTCAACCCATTCCGGTTCAGGATGCTGAGTTGGCGCGCTGTATTTTCGACAGTCTGGCGCTGCTGTATGCCGACGTCCTGCAGGAACTGGCACACCTTCGTGGTCACGCCTTCAACCAACTGCACATTGTTGGCGGCGGCTGCCAGAACGCCCTGCTCAACCAACTGTGCGCGGATGCATGCGGTATCCGCGTCATGTCCGGGCCTGTTGAGGCCTCTACGCTCGGCAATATTGGCGTTCAGCTGATGACGCTGGACGAACTTAACAACGTCGATGATTTCCGCCAGGTGGTGACCGCTAACTACGACCTGACAACCTTCATCCCAAATACTGACAGTGAAATTGCCCGCTACCAGGCGCAGTTTCAATCAACACGACAGACAAAGGAGCTTTGCGCATGACCACTCAACTTGAACAAGCCTGGGAACTGGCAAAACTGCGTTTCGCCGCGGTAGGTATCGATGTCGAGGAGGCATTACGCCAGCTCGATCGTCTGCCGGTCTCCATGCACTGCTGGCAGGGCGATGATGTCGCCGGATTCGAAAACCCGGAAGGTTCGCTCACCGGCGGCATTCAGGCCACCGGTAACTATCCAGGTAAAGCGCGTAACGCCGTTGAACTGCGCGCCGATCTGGAGCAGGCACTGAGCCTGATCCCGGGTCCTAAGCGTCTGAACCTACACGCTATCTACCTGGAATCCGATACCCCGGTATCCCGTGACCAAATCAAACCTGAACACTTTAAAAACTGGGTGGAATGGGCGAAAGCGAACCAGTTAGGTCTGGATTTCAACCCGTCCTGCTTCTCGCATCCGTTGAGTGCCGACGGTTTCACGCTGGCACATGCTGACGACAGCATCCGTCAGTTCTGGATTGACCACTGCAAAGCCAGCCGTCGCGTCTCCGCGTACTTTGGCGAACAGCTGGGTACGCCGTCGGTGATGAACATCTGGATCCCGGATGGCATGAAAGACATCACCATTGACCGCCTGGCACCACGCCAGCGCCTGCTGGAAGCACTGGACGACGTCATCAGCGAGAAGTTCGACCCGGCGCATCATATTGATGCCGTCGAGAGCAAACTGTTTGGTATCGGCGCAGAAAGCTACACCGTTGGCTCCAACGAGTTTTACATGGGCTACGCCACCAGCCGCCAGACCGCACTGTGCCTGGATGCAGGTCACTTCCATCCGACTGAAGTGATTTCCGACAAGATCTCTGCCGCCATGCTGTACGTGCCGCGCCTGCTGCTGCACGTCAGCCGTCCGGTGCGCTGGGACAGCGACCACGTGGTATTGCTGGATGATGAAACTCAGGCGATTGCCAGCGAGATCGTACGCCATAATCTGTTCGACCGCGTACACATTGGCCTCGACTTCTTCGACGCCTCCATCAACCGCATTGCCGCATGGGTGATCGGCACCCGCAATATGAAGAAAGCCCTGCTGCGTGCGCTGTTAGAACCCACTGAGCAACTGCGCCAACTCGAAGCTAGCGGCGACTACACCGCCCGCCTGGCCCTGCTGGAAGAACAGAAATCGCTGCCATGGCAGGCCGTCTGGGAGATGTATTGCCAGCGTCACGACACCCCAGCCGGCAGCCAGTGGCTGGACAACGTCCGCACGTATGAAAAAGACGTACTGAGCAAGCGTAGCTAAAGGCGCTGTCTGCCTTGTAGGCCGGATAAGGTGCGTTAGCGCCGCCATCCGGCAACGGACAAAACACTACGCCGGATGGCGCTGCGCTTATCCGGCCTACGTAAGACCCGACACCCGTTCGGGCAATAAACAGGAACACCGACCATGCAAAACATTACTACCTCCTGGTTCGTCCAGGGGATGATCAAAGCCACTTCTGATGCCTGGCTGAAAGGTTGGGATGAGCGTAACGGCGGCAACCTGACGCTGCGCCTGGATGAGGCTGATATCGCCCCCTTTACCGCTGATTTCCACGAAGAACCGCGCTACATCGCGCTGAGCCAGCCGATGCCGCTGCTGGCTAACACGCCGTTTATCGTTACCGGTTCCGGCAAATTCTTCCGCAACGTCCAGCTCGATCCGGCAGCCAATTTAGGTGTGGTAAAAATCGACAGCGACGGCGCTGGCTACCACATTCTTTGGGGGCTGACCCACGAAGCCGTACCGACCTCCGAACTGCCCGCACACTTCCTTTCCCACTGCGAGCGCATTAAAGCCACCGATGGCAAAGACCGCGTGATCATGCACTGCCATGCCACCAATCTGATTGCTCTGACCTATGTACTGGAAAACAGCACTGCGCTGATCACCCGCAAACTGTGGGAAGGCAGCACCGAATGTCTGGTGGTGTTCCCGGACGGCGTCGGCATTCTGCCGTGGATGGTGCCGGGTACCGACGAAATCGGTGAAGCAACGGCAGTTTCAATGCAGCAGCATTCTCTGGTGCTGTGGCCGTTCCACGGCGTATTTGGCAGCGGCCCGACGCTCGACGAAGCGTTCGGTTTGATAGATACCGCAGAGAAATCGGCCGAAGTTTTGGTCAAAATCTATTCGATGGGCGGTATGAAGCAAACCATCACGCGTGAAGAGCTCATTGCTCTCGGCAAACGTTTTGGCGTGACCCCACTGGCCAGCGCATTAGAGCTGTACTGATACCTCCCTCATTCAACGCCGGATGCGGCTTTGCCTTATCCGGCCCACATGACGGTCCCTATTTAACCGTAGGCCCGATAAGCGAAGCGCCATCGGGCACCAGGGATTTATTATTCAGGAGAATACTTATGAGCTTTATGTTGGCACTGCCAAAAATCAGTCTGCACGGCGCTGGTGCGATTGGTGATATGGTCAACCTCGTGGCGAACAAGCAATGGGGTAAGGCGCTGATCGTAACCGACGGTCAACTGGTCAAACTGGGCCTGCTGGACAGCCTGTTTACCGCCCTTGATGCGCATAAAATGTCGTATCATCTGTTCGACGACGTATTCCCGAACCCAACGGAAGAACTGGTCCAGCAAGGTTTTGCCGCATACCAGGACGCTGAATGTGATTACATCATCGCTTTCGGCGGCGGCAGCCCGATCGATACCGCTAAAGCGGTGAAAATCCTGACCGCCAACCCTGGCCCTTCTACCGCCTATTCCGGCGTGGGCAAAGTTAAAAATGCCGGCGTACCGCTGGTTGCCATTAACACCACCGCGGGTACGGCCGCAGAAATGACCAGCAATGCGGTGATCATTGATTCCGCACGCAAGGTGAAAGAAGTCATCATCGATCCGAACATTATTCCGGATATCGCCGTCGATGACGCCAGCGTGATGCTGGAAATTCCTGCCTCAGTCACCGCCGCTACCGGTATGGACGCCCTGACCCACGCGGTGGAAGCCTATGTTTCTGTTGGCGCGCACCCGTTAACCGACGCCAATGCCCTGGAAGCTATTCGCCTGATCAACCAGTGGCTGCCTAAAGCCGTCGACGAGGGTCACAACCTCGAAGCCCGTGAGCAAATGGCATTTGGTCAGTATCTGGCGGGGATGGCGTTCAACAGTGCAGGTCTGGGTCTGGTGCATGCGCTGGCACACCAGCCGGGCGCGACGCACAATCTGCCGCACGGCGTCTGCAACGCTATCCTGCTGCCGATTATCGAAAACTTTAACCGTCCAAACGCCGTGGCACGCTTTGCCCGCATAGCACAGGCCATGGGCGTCGATACACGCAACATGAGTGATAAAGTGGCAAGCATGGAAGCCATCAACGCGATCCGTGCCCTGAGCAAGCGCGTGGGCATTCCGGCAGGCTTCAGCCAGCTAGGCGTGACCAAAGAGGACATTGAGGGGTGGCTGGACAAAGCACTCGCCGATCCGTGCGCACCATGCAATCCGCGCACCGCCAGCCGCGAAGACGTCCGTGCGCTGTATCTGGAGGCGTTATGATCCGCAAAGCCTTTGTGATGCAGGTGAATGCCGACGCGCACGTTGAGTATCAGCGTCGGCATAATCCCATCTGGCCGGAGCTGGAAGCCGTACTGAAAGCCCACGGCGCGCATCACTACGCGATTTATCTCGACCAGGAGCGCAGCCTGTTGTTTGCCACCGTTGAGATTGAATCCGAAGAGCGCTGGAATGCCGTCGCCAGCACCGACGTGTGTCAGCGTTGGTGGAAGCATATGCGTGACGTGATGCCCACCAACCCGGACAACAGCCCGGTGAGCGCGGAATTAAAAGAAGTGTTTTATCTGCAGTAGTATTGTTGGCCGGATAAGGCGCTAACGCGCCGCATCCGGCACAACGCAACATAACAGTTAGTTCTGCTCAGAAACCAGAATCGCTTGGGTATCCGGTTCCAGCGCTTTAAAGATATGTGCCTGGTCCGCGGGATAACAAATGTAATCCCCTTCGCCTAACTCTTCCGGCGCGTCGGTCAGTCCCACCAGCGCCTTCCCCTGCGTCACAATAATATGCTCAACAGACCCCGGCGGATGCGGGTGTGAGATGCGGTCGGCACCCGGTTGCGTCAACAATAGATAGATATCTCGCCGTGCACCCGGTGGACAGGCTGCCAGTAAAATAGCCTGATAATGGGCCTGCTCCGCCACCACTTTGGTCCCTTCACCCCGGCGTATCACCTGGGTTTTTTGCACCACAGGCTCCAGCAATCGCGCAAAGGGAATATCCAGCGCCACACACAGCGACCACAGCGTTTCCAGGCTAGGATTGCCATTGCCCGCCTCCAACTGCGAGAGCGTCGATTTTGCAATGCCCGCGCGGCGGGCGATTTCTGCCAGCGACAGACCGGTACGCTGACGTTCACGCACCAGGCTTTTCGCAATTATACTGATGGGTTGGGTCATACATGACTCCATGTTCTTTATATCGAACGAATCGTTCGGCTTGTAAAGCAATCTTGTTGCGTTCATTATAATGGAAATTCGTTCGATATGGCCAAAGCAGGATGAAACATTATTTTTCCAGTCTCAAAGGCGACACGATAAAAGCTATATTTTTAGTCTGTCTGGCTGTCGGCGTAGTCGGCATGTCATACGGCTCGCTGGCGATGGCTTACGGCTTCCCGCTGTGGGTGCCGTTTGTGCTATCGATTACAGTGCTGGCGGGTGCGTCTGAGTTTATGTTTATCGGGATTGTTGCCAGCGGTGGTAATCCGCTTGCCGCTGCTGCTGCCGGTTTACTGGTCAACGCACGCCACGTGCCGTTTGGCGTGACGGTACGCGATCTGGTGGGAACGCGGGCCGCCAGTTTCCTCGGCTGCCATATCATGAACGATGAAAGCGTGGTGTTTGGCCTGTCGCAAAAAACGCCGGAGCAGCGCAGAGCCGCCTACTGGCTGTGCGGACTGGGCGTAGCCATTGTCTGGCCGCTGGGCACGCTGCTTGGGGCGATGGTTGGCAAGCTACTGCCCGCCCCAGAAACCATCGGCCTGGATGCCGTTTTCCCTGCCATTCTGCTGGCCTTAGTGGTCCCGGCATTTAAAAACCGTACCACGCTGGTTCGCGCCTGCAGCGGTGCTGCGCTGTCGCTCGCCGCCGTCCCGTTTGCGCCGGTGGGCCTGCCGGTACTGCTTTCACTGTTTGGCTTACTGACGAGGAAAAAATAATGGGCAACATGACGCTGTTTATCGTCGGTATCGCCGTACTCTCTCTGGGAACCTATTTAATGCGTTTAGGTGGAGCAAAGTTGGGGAGCCGTCTGGCATTTTCCACGCGCTCGCAGGCGCTGCTTTCCGATGCCGCGACGGTATTACTGTTCTCCGTCGCCCTGGCGACCACCTTTTACGAAGGTGAGCACTTTGCTGGTATGGCGCGCGTTCTCGGCGTGGGGTTTGCAGTGTTCCTCGCCTGGCGCAAAGTGCCGTTGATTATGGTGATTATCGCCGCTGCTGTGATGACGGCGTTGTTAAGGATGGCGGGAATAAACTAAAAAAGCGCCTCAAGGGCGCTCTTTCGACAGTACTGAGGTATTTTATTTCAGCAGTTCAGCGGTCATATGCACACGGTTACCGCTGTAGGCCTGAGTGATTTTATAATCGCTTGCGCCAGCACGTTCCGCCTGAGCGGCAATTTTTGCTTCAGTGCTTTCCAGAGTTGACCCGGTAGCGGTAACAGACTGAGCAGCGAAAGAACCGAAAGAGGTAGCAAGAGCGATAACTGCGACAAAAGTTTTGATGCTTTTCATGATGTAAACCCTTTAATTTAGTTGCTTGAGTAAGGCACCGTGCCTTGATGTGATAAATAATAGCCCTCACACCGCACAACTAAAAGCGGAAGGATTTGCCATTCTTATTCAAATTATTTGAGAGATAACATGTCAGCCGAATACGATCAAAAATTGCTGTCAGGCTCGCGAAAAAAACCACGCTCTGCGGGCAGTTGGTTACTGCGTCAGGGTGAAAGGCAAAGCAAAATTTATTATTTACATCATGGCGTTGCCCGTGCGGTGTATCACGCAGACAACGGTTCAGAACGGGTGAAAGAGTTTTACTTCCCGGGTGAATATTGTTTTCTGTACCTGAACTGGCTAACCCACACCTCGGCAGATTACAGCCTGCAAATGATCACCCCGGGCGAAATCAGTGAAATCTCGCTGGCATTGCTGGATGCGCCGGAACATCAGGACATCAAGACACAGCTCCTGGTCCAGCAGTTGATCTACAAAGAGAAAAAAGAACAAATGCTGCTACTTAATACGCCAGAACAACGCTACCAGTATGTTCAGACACACTTTCCCAGTTGGGAATTGCAGCTCACTCAGCGGGACCTCGCCCACTACATTGGCATTACGCCCGTTAGCCTGTCCCGCATTCGCCAGCGCCTTAACAAAGGTTAACGCATTCGCTTTTCGCATAGATTATTGTCCCGCCACTCTTCACAAGATGGCGCGCATGATGAACGCATTTTTTCTCTCTCAGCTGCTGGCCTGCATCAGCTTTGTGCTGGATATTTCAGCCTTTCATTTCCGGCGTCGGGCGATGACGTTAGTGCTGTTGACCAGCTCAACCAGCCTGCTGGCCATTCATTTTTATCTTTTGCATCAACCCGCCGCCGCAGGATTAATGCTCATCGCCGCCTGTCGTTATGCGATAGCCATCGTGACGCAACGCCGCTGGGCCATGTGGGGATTCATGATGGGGTCACTGCTGTGTAGTGCTTATCTCTGGCAGGAAATGTGGGGCCTGCTGCCGCTCGCAGGAAGCCTGCTGATGACCTATGCGTCGTTTCAGACACAGGGTGGAAAATTACGTGGATACACATTGTGCGGTAGCCTGTGCTGGCTACTGAACAATGCCATCGTCGGCTCGCCCGTTGCTGTCATGATGGAGCTGGCATTCTCAGGCAGCATTGTGGCAGCCTGGTGGCGTTACTCCGCCACCAAACGTTCCGGATGCGTATAAATCGTCGCCCTGCCCGGTTTACAAAAACCCACCAGCGTCAGGTTACAGCGTTCGGCTACTTCTACGGCCAGCGTCGTCGCGGCAGAGACAGCAAACAGAATCTCCACGCCGCACATCGCCGACTTTTGCACCATCTCATAGCTGGCGCGACTGGAGACTAAAACGGCTCCCTGCCGCCATGTTTCGCCTTCAATTGCACGCCGCCCGAGCAGTTTATCCAGCGCCACGTGACGGCCCACATCTTCATGCCCTCCCGCCAGGTTCCCCGACGGCTGGACCCAGGCCGCTGCGTGCGTACAGCCCGTCAGTTGCCCCACGGGCTGGAAGTCGTGTAGATGCTTTAACGCGCGATCGAGGTCCGCCAGGTTAAACGTCTGAGTAAACGCCAAAGGCTGAACCGGCTTGCCAATGTCATTGAGCTGTTCCACGCCGCAAACGCCACAACCGGTACGACCGGCCAGCGCACGTCGGCGCTCTTTCAGCCCCATAAAACGGCGGCTGGACAGTTCAACCTGAACTTCTAATCCGTTACAGGAAGGCACCACTTCCATGCCGTAGATATCCTGCGGGGACTCAATAATGCCTTCAGAAAGTGAAAAGCCCATCGCAAAATGCTCAAGATCTTTCGGTGACGCCATCATCACCACGTGCGAAATCCCGTTGTACACCAACGCAACGGGCACTTCTTCAGCGACGACATCCGGCTGAGGATGTTGCAAATCCTCGCGTTTCCAGAGGGTCAACTGGCGCGATCCCGTCAAAGTTGTCACATTTTCGATGTTTTCTTGAATAATCTTATTCACTTTCTTTTAACCATATTGGAACACACATACCAACATTGTGGTATTCTTTACAAATCCCTCCTGGACGGAGGGAAATTCACCCAATTCTGGACCTTTGCGGTCCCGTCCGCAAAGAAAAATAACAACCACTTCCCTCGCGATCGCGATACACCTACGCGAAGGGAACGTGACAATGTCGAAACAAGGAGCGAACCATGCAGGTCAGCAGAAGGCAGTTCTTTAAGATCTGCGCTGGCGGTATGGCAGGCACCACGGCAGCGGCACTGGGTTTTGCACCCGGCGTAGCGCTAGCGGAAACACGGCAATATAAACTGCTGCGTACCCGCGAAACCCGTAACACCTGCACTTACTGTTCCGTTGGCTGTGGACTGTTAATGTACAGTCTCGGTGACGGTGCGAAAAACGCCAAAGCATCCATCTTCCATATCGAGGGCGATCCGGACCATCCGGTGAACCGTGGCGCGCTGTGCCCGAAAGGGGCTGGTCTGGTGGATTTCATCCACTCCGAAAGCCGGCTGAAATTCCCGGAATACCGTGCACCAGGCTCCGATAAGTGGCAACAAATTAGCTGGGATGAGGCATTTGACCGCATCGCGAAGCTGATGAAAGAAGACCGCGACGCTAACTACGTTGCGCAGAACGCCGAAGGCGTCACCGTTAACCGCTGGCTTTCCACCGGGATGCTGTGTGCTTCCGCCTCCAGTAATGAAACCGGCTATTTAACGCAAAAATTCTCCCGCGCGCTGGGTATGCTCGCGGTCGACAACCAGGCGCGCGTCTGACACGGACCAACGGTAGCAAGTCTTGCTCCAACATTTGGTCGCGGTGCGATGACCAACCACTGGGTCGACATTAAAAATGCCAACCTCGTTGTGGTGATGGGCGGTAACGCCGCTGAAGCTCACCCGGTCGGATTCCGCTGGGCGATGGAAGCCAAAATTCACAACGGCGCGAAGCTGATTGTGGTCGATCCTCGCTTTACGCGAACCGCAGCGGTGGCAGATTTCTATGCACCCATTCGTTCCGGTACTGACATTGCCTTCTTGTCAGGCGTCTTGCTGTACCTGCTGAATAACGAAAAATTCAACCGCGAATATACCGAAGCCTACACCAACGCCAGCCTGATTGTGCGTGAAGATTATGGCTTTGAAGATGGCCTGTTCACCGGCTATGACGCGGACAAACGCAAGTACGATAAAACCAGTTGGAACTACGAGCTGGATGAAAAAGGCTTCGCCAAACGCGATGTTACGCTGCAACACCCGCGCTGCGTGTGGAATCTGCTGAAACAGCACGTTTCCCGCTACACGCCGGATGTTGTCGAAAACATTTGCGGTACGCCGAAGGCTGATTTCCTGAAAGTCTGCGAATACATCGCTGAAACCAGCGCCAAAGACAAAACCGCGTCGTTCCTGTACGCGCTGGGCTGGACGCAGCACTCCGTGGGCGCGCAGAACATTCGCACCATGGCGATGATCCAGCTGCTGCTCGGCAATATGGGGATGGCAGGCGGTGGCGTTAACGCCCTGCGCGGTCACTCCAATATTCAGGGTCTGACTGACTTAGGCCTGCTGTCGCAGAGCCTGCCTGGTTACATGACGCTGCCAAGCGAAAAGCAAACCGACCTGCAAACTTACCTTGCGGCCAACACGCCAAAACCGTTGCTGGAAGGTCAGGTAAACTACTGGGGCAACTACCCGAAATTCTTCGTCTCGATGATGAAGGCCTTCTTTGGTGATAAAGCGACAGCGGAAAATAGCTGGGGCTTCGACTGGCTGCCGAAGTGGGATAAAGGGTACGACGTGCTGCAGTACTTCGAGATGATGAACCAGGGCAAAGTGAATGGCTACATCTGCCAGGGCTTCAACCCGGTCGCCTCATTCCCGAACAAAAACAAGGTCGTGGCTTCACTGTCAAAACTGAAGTTCCTGGTGACTATCGACCCACTCAACACCGAAACGTCCACCTTCTGGCAAAACCACGGTGAGTCGAACGATGTGGATCCGTCAAAAATCCAGACCGAAGTGTTCCGTCTGCCGTCCACCTGCTTCGCCGAAGAAAACGGCTCAATCGTTAACTCCGGACGCTGGCTGCAGTGGCACTGGAAAGGCGCGGATGCCCCAGGGATTGCCGCCACCGACGGTGAAATCCTCGCAGGTATCTTCCTGCGCATGCGCAAGATGTACGCCGAACAGGGGGGAGCGAACCCGGAACAGGTGCTGAGCATGACCTGGAACTACTCCACGCCGCATGAACCTGCTTCAGAAGAAGTAGCGATGGAGAGCAACGGTAAAGCCCTGGCTGATATCACCGACCCGGCCACCGGTGCGGTGATCGTCAAGAAAGGCCAACAGCTTAGTTCATTTGCCCAACTGCGCGATGACGGCACCACTTCCAGTGGCTGCTGGATATTTGCCGGTAGCTGGACACCGGAAGGCAACCAGATGGCGCGTCGTGATAACGCCGACCCGTCGGGCCTGGGCAATACGCTGGGCTGGGCATGGGCATGGCCGCTCAACCGCCGCATTCTGTATAACCGCGCCTCCGCTGACCCGCAGGGGAATCCGTGGGATCCAAAACGTCAGATCCTGAAATGGGATGGGGCGAAATGGAGCGGGATGGATATTCCGGACTACAGCGCCGCCGCACCGGGCAGCAACGTCGGGCCGTTTATCATGCAGCCCGAAGGGATGGGACGCCTGTTTGCTATCGATAAGATGGCGGAAGGGCCGTTCCCGGAACACTACGAGCCGTTTGAAACGCCGCTGGGCACCAACCCGCTGCATCCGAACGTTATCTCTAACCCGGCTGCCCGTATCTTTAAAG
This sequence comes from Citrobacter sp. wls829, assembly GCF_005280825.1. Classification (NCBI taxonomy): domain Bacteria; kingdom Pseudomonadati; phylum Pseudomonadota; class Gammaproteobacteria; order Enterobacterales; family Enterobacteriaceae; genus Citrobacter; species Citrobacter sp. wls829. The sequence goes on along the minus strand of NZ_SZWP01000069.1, from coordinate 35,461 downwards.
GCGATGAAGAAGCACTGGGCAAAGCGGATAAGTTCCCGTACGTCGGGACGACCTACCGTCTGACCGAGCACTTCCACTACTGGACCAAGCACGCGCTGCTAAACGCCATCGCTCAGCCGGAACAGTTTGTGGAAATTGGCGAGAAGCTGGCAAACAAGCTCGGCATCTCCCACGGCGATACCGTTAAGGTCTCTTCTAACCGCGGCTACATCAAAGCCAAAGCGGTGGTGACCAAACGTATTCGCACGCTGAAGGCCAACGGTCAGGATATCGACACCATCGGTATTCCGATCCACTGGGGCTACGAAGGTGTGGCGAAAAAAGGCTTTATCGCTAACACGTTAACGCCATTCGTCGGTGATGCGAACACGCAGACGCCGGAATTTAAGTCCTTCCTCGTGAACGTGGAAAAGGTGTAACGGAGACGACCTATGGTTTATCAATCGCAAGACATCATTCGTCGATCCGCCACTAACGGTTTCACCCCCGCGCCTCAGGCGCGGGATCACCAGGAGGAAGTGGCCAAGCTCATCGACGTCACCACCTGTATCGGTTGTAAAGCCTGTCAGGTGGCCTGCTCAGAGTGGAACGATATCCGCGATGAAATCGGCAGCAACGTTGGGGTGTACGACAACCCCGCCGATTTGACCGCCAAATCCTGGACGGTGATGCGCTTCTCGGAAGTGGAACAAGACGACAAACTGGAGTGGCTGATCCGCAAGGATGGCTGCATGCACTGTGCCGATCCGGGCTGCCTGAAGGCGTGTCCGGCGGAAGGGGCAATCATTCAGTATGCCAACGGCATTGTCGACTTCCAGTCCGAGCAGTGCATTGGCTGCGGCTACTGCATTGCAGGCTGTCCGTTCGACGTGCCGCGCCTCAACCCGGAAGACAATCGCGTCTATAAATGTACGCTGTGCGTTGACCGTGTTGTGGTAGGACAAGAACCGGCCTGCGTGAAAACCTGCCCAACCGGCGCGATTCATTTCGGCACCAAAGAGTCGATGAAAACGCTGGCAGGCGAGCGCGTGGCAGAGCTGAAGACCCGTGGCTACGATAACGCCGGACTGTACGATCCGATAGGCGTTGGCGGTACGCACGTTATGTACGTACTGCATCATGCCGACAAGCCGAATCTGTACCATGGCCTGCCGGAAAACCCGGAAATCAGCGCCACCGTGAAGTTCTGGAAAGGCATCTGGAAACCCCTCGCAGCGGTCGGCTTTGCAGCGACATTTGCGGCCAGCATCTTCCACTACGTCGGCGTAGGTCCGAACCGTGCGGAAGAGGAAGAAGACAATCTGCATGAAGAAAAAGACGAGGTGCGCAAATGAAACGACGTGACACCATCGTGCGCTATACAGCGCCGGAACGCATCAACCACTGGGTCACCGCCTTCTGCTTCATGTTGGCGGCGATAAGCGGGCTGGGCTTTTTCTTCCCATCCTTCAACTGGCTGATGCAAATCATGGGCACCCCGCAGCTGGCGCGAATTCTGCACCCGTTTGTCGGCGTGATTATGTTTGCCTCGTTTATCATCATGTTTTTCCGTTACTGGCACCACAATCTAATCAATCGGGATGATATCTTTTGGGCGAAGAATATTCGTAAGATCGTCGTCAACGAGGAAGTAGGTGACACGGGACGTTATAACTTCGGCCAGAAATGCGTATTCTGGGCGGCGATTATCTTCCTGGTCCTGTTGCTGGTGAGCGGAGTGATCATCTGGCGCCCGTATTTTGCGCCTGCTTTCTCAATCCCGGTGATCCGATTCGCGTTAATGCTGCATTCATTTGCCGCAGTAGCGTTAATTGTGGTTATCATGGTGCACATTTACGCCGCCCTTTGGGTGAAAGGCACCATTACCGCGATGGTGGAAGGATGGGTCACCAGCTCATGGGCGAAGAAACATCACCCACGCTGGTACCGTGAAGTCCGCCAGAAACAGGAAAAGTCATCTGAATGAGTATTCGCATAATCCCGCAAGATGAGCTGGGTTCGAGCGAGAAACGCACGGCGGATATGATTCCGCCGTTATTGTTCCCCAGACTCAAAAATTTGTATAACCGCCGTGCTGAGCGTCTGCGCGAGCTGGCCGAAAACAACCCGTTGGGTGATTATCTGCGCTTTGCTGCGCTGATCGCTCATGCGCAGGAAGTGGTGCTGTACGACCATCCGCTGCAGATGGACCTGACCGCGCGCATCAAAGAAGCGAACGATCAGGGTAAACCGCCGCTGGATATCCACGTTCTGCCACGCGATAAGCACTGGCAAAAACTGCTGCAATCGTTAATTGCTGAGCTGAAACCAGAAATGAGCGGCCCTGCGTTAGCGGTGATCGAGAATCTGGAAAAAGCCTCCGAGCAAGAGCTGGAACTGATGGCCAGCGCGCTGTTTGCTTCTGATTTTGCGTCGGTCAGCAGTGATAAAGCGCCGTTCATCTGGGCCGCGCTGTCGCTCTACTGGGCACAAATGGCCAGCCTGATCCCCGGCAAAGCCCGAGCGGAATACGGTGAACAGCGCCAGTTCTGCCCGGTGTGCGGTTCGATGCCAGTCTCCAGCATGGTGCAAATCGGTACCACTCAGGGGCTGCGCTATCTGCACTGCAACCTGTGTGAAACCGAGTGGCACGTGGTGCGCGTGAAGTGCAGCAACTGCGAGCAAAGCCGTGATTTGAACTACTGGTCACTGGATAACGAACAGTCTGCGATTAAAGCTGAAAGCTGCGGCGACTGCGGGACTTACCTGAAGATTCTGTATCAGGAAAAAGACCCCAATGTCGAAGCCGTTGCCGACGACCTCGCCTCGCTGATGCTGGACGCGCACATGGAGCAAGAGGGCTTTGCCCGCAGCTCCATCAACCCGTTCCTGTTCCCGGGTGAAGGGGAGTAAGTCTACTCACAACCCGGTGAGCATTTCACGCTGCCGGGTTGTCCTTTAGACGCTTAATGCCTGAATAACTCGTCTGGAATCGTTAGCAATAGCGAACGGGGTAGAATGAAAAACAGGGATTTGCCCCTACTCCTCTTCGTTTCCACCTTCTTCGTAGGCACCAAATGGTTTTGCGGGTAGCACAATGTAGGTGCCTTCAAACACCACACCTGCCGCATCATCGCCAAAGACCTCTACCTGCATCTGGACACGCGCCTTACGGCCTCTCGCCAGACGGTCAAGATCACCACTCAGCGAACCCAGATCGGCAATGGCCGTCGGCTTGCCGGTGATCGGTCTGCTGTAGCGGATATGCGCATCGGCGAGGATAATCGTTCCGCCCAAATGGCGCTCGCGCAGCATTAGCCAGATCAGCCCCCAACCGGTTAACGTAGCCAGAGAAAACAGGCTTCCGGCAAACAGGGTATGGTGCGGGTTTTGATTGCCGGTTTCGGGCATCGTGGTAATGAATTTTTGCCCGGTATACTGCTGAATACGCACGCCCATTTTCTCGCTCAGCGGAATATGTTCGTACCAGGCTTGCTGAAGCTGTCCACACCAGTCACCGCGATGAAGAATATCATCCAGTGTGGCAATGGGCTTGATCATCAAAAAGTGGCGTACCGGCGTGGTTTGCGGCGTGGTGATTTCACCCTGGCTCACAAAACCCAGCTTGGCAAAAAATTCGACCGCATCTTCACGGGCGCTACAGGTTACGCGCTTGACCCCTTCCTGACGCGCCACAGATTCCAGGGTCATCGCCATCAGCGTGCCTAAGCCCTTCTCCTGCACGGACGGGTCTACAGCCATAAAGCGTATGGAGGCTTCGTTATCCGCATTGATATACAAACGCCCTACCGCGACCAGATTGCCCTCTTCATCCACCACCATCTGGTGGTGCGCCATCGCATCCCAGGCATCCCGCTCGGAGCCTTTTGGCTGATGCAGTGGTTTACGCAACATCTCCCAGCGAAACTGGTAGTAACGCGCCAATTCTTCTTCTGTTTGCGGCACTCGAAGGTGATACATAGTTGTATTCTCTCTTGTTACCCGCGACCACGCCGGAAGCTGGTTCATACCTGTAACCAGAACGTCACGGGGCCATCATTAACCAGTGAAACCTGCATATCCGCAGCGAATCGTCCGGTTTGCGTATTCATCTCCTGTTGGCGACAGCGCTCAACAAAGTATTCATATAACGCTTCTGCACGATCGGGCGCAGCGCCCTTTGAGAAGCCCGGGCGCATGCCCCGTTCGGTATCTGCCGCCAGCGTAAACTGTGAGACCACCAGCACGCTGCCACCCGCCTGTTGTACATTCAGGTTCATCTTACCTTCGGCATCGCTAAAAATTCGATAGCCGAGCACGCGCTCGCAAAGGCGGTTCGCTTTCTGTTCGTCATCATCCCTTTCGACACCTAATAAAACTAAAAGTCCTGGGCCAATTTCACCCGTCACCTCATCCTCCACGGTGACGCTGGCACGGGTTACGCGCTGAATCAATGCAATCATATTTATTCTGCTTCTTCTTGTTCTGCGGCTTGTTTGAGTTTGCGGTATTCACCGAGAGTGACAGTTATTTCCGCGCCTAGCAAGACGATACACCACGTCCAGTATACCCAGACGAATAAAATGGGGATCACCGCCAGCACGCCGTAAATCAACTGATAAGACGGAAACATCGTGATATAGAGCGCAAATCCTTTCTTCCCAGCTTCGAACAACACCGCGGCGACAAAAGCGCCGATCACCGCATCGCGATTGGGTACGCGCGTGGTAGGTACAATGCTGTACAGCAGCCAGAATGAGAGCCAGGAGAGCACCAGCGGCAATACCCTCAGGACGTTATCAATAACGGTATTGAGATCGCTGGCCCAGCGCAGGGACAAAAGATAAGAGCTGATCGCCAGACTGGCACCCGCCAACAACGGGCCCAGCGTTAAAATCATCCAGTACACCGCAAACGAATACACTTTGGGCCGGGTGCGTTTGCTGCGCCAAATGGTATTCAGTGCGCTGTCGATGGCATACATCAGCAACAGAGCCGTCACAATCAGCCCACATGCGCCGACGGCGGTCATTTTGTTCGAGTTCGCGACAAACTGTTCGATATAGCGCTGAATAACATCGCCGGTGGCCGGAATAAAATTAGCGAATATAAAATGTCGCAGCTGAATGCTGACGTCGGAAAACATGGGAAATGCGGCGAAAAGCGCAAAAACAACGGCGATAAGCGGCACTAACGAAAGCAACGAGACGTAAGCCAGGTTGCCCGCCAGTGTCGTCATGTTGTCCTCATCAATGCGTTGCCATAATAACTTCAGCCAGGCCCGTACAGGACGCGTATGGTGCCTGGCTTTTTGATGCACGTTTTTTAGCATAACACCGTCGCGAAATAGTCAGGTATGGTCGTTTTATCAACGACCAGGATGCTGGTGATCCCTAACTGGTTAGCCCCTTCAATATTATCGGCGTTATCATCAAAAAAGACCGTATCTGCGGCAGAAAAACCTTCGGACTGCAGAACATGCTGGTAAATCCGCGCTTCGGGTTTACGCATGCCGAGTTCCTGAGAAAGATAGATATGGTCCGCAGCCTGGCGAACTTCTGGGTACTCATCCGGCCAAAATGTCGTATGCAGGCGGTTGGTATTCGACAGCACCACGACACGATGCCCCTGCTCACGCAGTTTATGCATGATGTCGATGACGTCGGGGCGTAGCGCAACAAAAACGGCCTGCCAGCCATGGGAAAACTGTTCGTAACTCAACGGCAGCGCCATGTCGTGACACAGCGCCTCGGCAAACGCCTCATCGGTTATTTCACCCCGCTCATGTTGGCGAAAAGCCTCCCCCATGGTGAAACTTTGCTTTAGCGAAGCCAGCGGGACACGGCTCAGATCGCTCCATGTGCCTAACACGCGATTGAAGTCGATATCGACAATCACATTACCCAAATCAAAGATATAGAGCATGTCCTTCTCCTTACTCGCCATGGATGAATAACTGTAGCGGGAAAGGAGAAGTTTGACTATGCGTGCCAGTCGCGATTATTCGCCTTCATCGTTAAATTGCCAGCGAGACTCAATCACCAGCGGTAAACCAGCGCTGACAAACTGCGGCGTCAGGTTAATGGCATTAGGTGCCTGAGTGAGTGGATTAACACATGTCGCGTCAGGTTGTTTATCAAAGACGACCAGGCTTTGTGCCGCCGATGTCATCACCATACTCAGCTTACCTGGCCATTGTAATCTGACATTCAGACCGGAAGAAAAACCGAAGCAGTCATCCCACGGACCCGATTGCGGAGGAATTTTGTTGCCTGTCGGAAGTTCATTGCTCCCAGCCTCCTCCTGCCAGTCAGCATTGAATAACACCTGCAGTTCTGCATCCTCATGCTGCAAGCCGAGGCGTTTAGCAAACCAAGGATGCCAGCCCGCTGATGCCGGGAATGAACCTGCACCTGAATGAATTTCAAGGCGTAGAATGAGCGTATCCTCTTCAAGGGTCAGCGTTTGCAGCACTTCGCCCTGCCAGGGCCATGGGGATTCCAACGGCATACGCAGCGTCAAGGCATCCGCCTTTTGCTCAACGATCTCCCACGATGAGTAACAAGCCATGCCGTGCAGAGCATGAGGCGGCTTATTAGCAGGCAAAGCATACTGATTCTCCCCCACGTTCAGCGTCGCATACCCAAGGCGTCCCGCCCAAGGTACCATGGGGAAGCAGCCGTATTGAAATGCTCTTCGCTGCGGTTCCCATTGTCGCAACACTTCAAAACCAAACGCCTGTAATGACGTGATTCTGGCACCGTCTTGCGGGAAAAGCTGCAGACGAATATTTCCTTTTTCAAGCAGAACAGATTGACCAACAGGACCCGGCCAAGGGGCATCAAACGCACGCTGTAATGCTTGTCGATGTTCAGTATTAAATTCAGTGTTCATGTAATGGTTCTCTGATATTTCGGTAAGAAGTTAATTCGCGTTAGCGTCATTTTTATTGTCTGAATGGGGCTCGATAAGCCAGACGCAAATAAATGAAAGTATTGAGATAACAAACAGGAACAGTGCGACATACCACGGCTTACCACCGCCTAAGGCCAACAGGCTGGAAGCAATAAGCGGGCTTAACCCACCCAAAATCGCAGAGAACTGGTAGGCAAATGAAAGGCCCGTGTAGCGGACCCGAGTACCAAACATGCGAGTAAACAACGTGGGCTGTACGGCAAACATCATCATTGGGCCGAGGTTATAACCCAGGATCATACTGCACCAGATAATGAGCGTGCTTTTTGTGTCCAGCAACATGAAGAAAGGAAAGGCAAACAGGATGCAAAAACCGGCCCCAAACAAGTACATTTTCCGCTGCCCTACGCGGTCGGAAATCCAGCCAATCAGGGGACAACACACAATGCCAATCGCCGATGCGATAAGCATACCGGTTAGCGGAATGTCCCTTGATAACGCAAGCTGACTGGAAATATAGACAATCCCAAAGGCATTAATAATATTGGACGAAACGCTCTCCGCCAGCCTGGCACCTAGCGCCAGCAAAATATTACGTGGATGTTTACGGAAGAGTTCAATCAGCGGGGGCGTTGATTTTTCATGTGGTCTGGCCGGTTGCTGTTGTTGGAAATCCAACGTCTCTTCGGTATGAAGTCGAATGAACAATCCAACAATCAACATGACAGCAGAGAGCCAAAAGGGAATGCGCCATCCCCAGGAAAGAAATTCCTCCTGAGTCAGGAAGTGATTACATAGCGCGAACACGCCTGTCGCCAGCATAATCCCAACCGAAGCCGCCGTTTGCGGGAGCGATCCTAAAAATCCGCGCTTCGCTTCGGGCGCAGATTCAATAGTCATCAACGCCGCCCCACCATATTCCCCACCCAGACCAAATCCCTGAATCAGGCGCAGAACCATCAATATAATCGGAGCCCAGATCCCAATGTCCTGGTAGGTAGGTATAAAACCAATTAAGAACGTTGAGGTACCGACAATACCTAATGTCCAAATCAACGTTATCTTGCGGCCAACTTTATCGCCAAAGTGGCCAAACACAATGCCCCCCAGCGGACGCGATAAAAAACCGACACCGAAGGTCGCGAAGGCGGCGATTAAACCAATAAACGGATCGCTGTCAGGGAAAAATAGCGGGGCAAAGACCAACCCTGCAGCTGTTCCAAAAATAAAAAAATCGTACCATTCCATTAACGCACCGGCGAAACTCCCCATGACAACGCGTCTCATGGCTTTGCCGGATAGTCCTTCTTTTGGTACCTGTTCACTTTCAGCCATAACTTTCCTCTCCGGGTCGGTGAGAAATCCGCAGAATAAAACCATTGATGAATAAATAAAGCGCGCCGATCTATACCGACGCGCTTACTGACTATTTCTCCAGTTCAGCCAGAACCTCAGCATCTTCAGCGTCAACATTGGCACCAAGGGGTTCCCACTTAATCAATACGCACGTCAGGAATCCGAGGAAAGGAACGATCGCTAACCAATAGAATGCTTCCGTCTTTAACGCGCCCCACAACATCGGCCAGAAAATAAGCCCAGCTATCGCGCCGGTACGCATAATGGCGCGGGCGAATCCAACCCCTGTAGGGCGAATCGTAGGTGGGTAAGACAACGTGGCGATGGTCATCCCTAAGCCACCAGGGCCTGCCGAATGGAAGAAAATAATGGCACCTAACAGACCTAATGAAAGCCATGGGTTTGTCGTTGCCAAAGCACCTAATGCCAGTAGCGCAATCGTCACAATAGCAAAGCCATACATCGACTGGAGGCGGGTACCTAAACGCTGGAGGATAAGCGAGCCGATTAACCCACCGGTGATACCACACAGCGCATTCACGACCGCTGAACCAGTGAGCGCTCCGGTTAATCCTCCGCTAAGAATCCCCGCCAGCGTCAGCGGCAAATAAACGCCCACGGCGTTGTATTGCCAGGCCTGCATAGTGGCCACGACGCAGCCGAGGATGGTCCGTTTACGATAACGGGAATTAAATAAGATGCCATACCCGCCATGAAACTTACTTTCTGTTTTTTCCGCAGAGCCATCTCCACGTTGTGAAGGCGCCGCAACGCGAGCGTGAACACCATAGCGCTTGGCCAGAATGCCGCACGCCTCATCATAACGTCCGACTCGCGCCGCCCACATGGCGGACTCACCAATAAAAAAGTATCGCAGGATCATGATAATGACCGCGAAAATCGCACCTACGAATATCCCGTAACGCCATAATTGCTCTTCAGCGATGCCCGACAGCAGTAGCGGGAGCAGCACAAGATAAACAACAGTAGTTGATACATACCAGGCCATTTGCCAGAGGTTGACTGACGAACCGGTTTTCTTGGACGTTGAACCACGCAGTTCGGCAACAGCATTCGTTGCCAACGGGAAATCAATGCCCAGACCGAATCCCATAATCACCCGACAAACCAGCACCCACCAGATGTTGGGCGCTATCGCAACGGCTGCAGCACCAATCGTGCACAAACCCATCCCGATGATAAATGCGCGCTTTTGACCAAAGCGATTAATCACGCGGTTCGCCAGCAGCCCACCAATCAAAGCTGCCACTAAAACAGAGGCATTAACCGTTGCCGCAAGCCCCGGTGAGATACCGAATTGCATGGCGATATATTTATTACCAAACCCAACCATTGCCGCCTGATAAGCATCGATAAGGATTCCGCCCAGCGCGATAAAAATGATGCCAACGCTGGTGTTTACTGCTGAATGTTTATTAACAATATCAATCACGTCCTGGGGACGACCGATTGAATAAGGTGCAGGACTGGTGATGTGACTCATCGCAGTATCCTTTTTTCATTGTTGTAGGGTGGCGCCGCCGTGAAGCAGCGCCAGACAGAGGGTAATGCCATCAAGCCTCAGCAAATTGCAGCATGACTTTTATCGAGTCATTTTGCTGCGCACGTTCAAATGCTTTTGCTGCATCCTCAACCGGGAAGAGATCGGTCACCAGTTCACTGGTGTCAAACCGCCCATCTGCCAGCCACTCAATTACCGCATCAAAATCCTCAGGGATATACATGCCTGAATTCAGCAGATCGCGTTCAAAACGCTGCATCATAGGCAGTGGAATTTCACGAGGACCACTCGGAACACCCATGCACATCACCGTTCCCCCGGCATAGACGTGGGTAAAGGCATCATTCAGCGTGGCTTGAGCAGCAACAACATCTATCGCGCCCGTAAAGCGAGCCTGCGGATCCAGTTCACCCGGAGCCAAAACGTCAGCCGCGCCAAGCTTTAATGACAATGCACGCTTGGCGGCATCAGGTTCGATAACGGTGATTTTTCCCGCACCCATAATGCGCAAAGCCTGAACAATGGATAAGCCAATGGTTCCTGCACCAATCACTAACACGCTCTCCAGTGAGGCTTTCGGCATTCTGCTTACACAGTGACGCGCGCAGGCTGCCGGCTCGGCAAAAGCCAGTGCTTTCAGCGGTAGCGAGGCAGGTGCAACATGGCAGTTTCGCGCCGGGACAATATGCTGCGAGCGGGCAAATCCTGGCGCGCGGAAACCAGCTACTTGGGGTGGCTCACACAGATTGAAGCGACCGGCCTTACAGGCACGGCATTCCATGCAGGCCATGATCGGATCGACAACGACATGATCGCCCGCTTTGACATTCGTCACCTCACTGCCCACTTCCGTTACGCGTGCCGCAATTTCATGCCCTGGCACAACCGGAGGTTTGGCAAATGGATGACCCCCTTTCAGTACATGCAGGTCAGAGCCGCAAATTCCGTAGAATACCGGTGCGATGCGGACTTCCTGCGGTTTTAGTTCCTGGTGCGGCAGCTCAATATACTGGGTCGTCACTTTCCCAATATCAGAAAAGAGAACTTGGGTAATTTTTTCCATGGTTCTGCTCCAGATTCGCTAACAATAGGTGATTAACGCTGAGAAATACCTTCATCAACAATTTCAGCGAGGCGTTGTAGACGCGGAACAGACACATCACGCAGCATCGTTTGCGGATCCTGAGCCCCCACGACCGACGCCCACACAGCTCGGCCAGCCAGGAACCCGGAAGCACCACCTTTCATGGCGATGCGGACAGCACGGCCAAAGATATCGGCATCAACCCCAGAGGAAAGAATGACCCATGGCATTTTCATGTGTTCATGAAGCTTTTGACATGCGGTAAGCAGGGTCTGTTCATCACCCTTACCACCTAATGGCATTTCGACTTTATAGAGATCGGCATCAGTACCGCCAAGTTCAGCAGCAGCAGCGAGAATGGCACTTTCACGATCAAACTCCCAACCACGGCGAGGAGGACGAACAACCGGCTCGATGATGCTCACCAACCCGGCGCTACGACAACGTTGGACAAACTCCTCCACCATAGCCAGACGCGCTTCTGCTGGTTCATCTTCACGCCAAAGGACCAGCAACTTCATTGCTTTTGCACCCATCTCACGGGCTTTATGCGGGTCAATTGCCCTATCGATTTCCACACTATCAACCGGGATGCCGTTGCCTGGGACAAAATGATCAGCCGCCACAATCAGACCACAAGATTCAGCAACCGCACCTTGTGCCACAATCTGGTCGAGGCAAAATTGTTTATCCGCAAGCACAGCGGAAGCATAAGGTGAAAGAATCTGGGTTGCTGCGACTTTAAAGTCCGTTAATACGCTGTCAGCAACCGGTTTTGGATGCCCAGAAGCCACGAACATCAGGCGCATCGCCTCACGCTGATCGACGGCTAGCATGGCAAATCCACCGCCTGGGCGAGAAATATCTTTCAGCGTGTAGGGGGTATTGTGGGAAGACATAGTAACTCCTGTGAACATTTAAAATTTAAAGAGAATCTGGTCGGCCAGCCAACTGACGAACCTGAGATAACAACGCGCTCCAGTCCTGGCGACCTCGGCCGTTTTCACTAGCACGGGTGTAATACGTTTCTGCCGCCACTCCCATATTGAGCGGGGCACCGGTCTGATTCGCGACATCAACGGCGATGCGCAGGTCTTTCAACGCCAAGTCCACCATAAAGGCCGGGGACAAATCGCCCTTCAGCACTTTTCCTGGCCAGGTTGTCGTAAAGTGTCCCTTGCCTGCGGCAGTACCGCTCATGACCTTAATGGCCACATCCAGGCTTAGCCCCAGGGACTCACAAAGCACAGCGGCCTCCGCAGATAAGGCATTCAGCGCAATACTCATGTAGTTGTTGATGAGCTTCACGCGGATCCCCATTCCAGGACCACCGGCTTCCACTAATTCATTGCCCATACACATCAAAACAGGACGCGCACGCTCAACTTGCTCAGGTGTCCCCCCTGCGAGAATCAGCAGAGTTCCATCAATGGCATTAACGGAGGTCCTACCCACTGGCGCATCCATCATGCTGATACCCTTTTCTTGCATCTCATTGAGCAAGGCATCAGTTTGCAATGGATGAATGGTGGACATATCAATCACCAGCGCATCAGGGGACAGGGTTTCGCTCACACCATCTTTGCCCAGCAGCACTTGCCGAACGATGTCGCCATTTGGCAGCATGGTGATAATAAATTCGGCGTCTTTTGCGGCTTCTGCGGGAGTTTGGGCGGCAATCGCACCTTTTTGTACTAACTCCGTAACGGCCTTCGGGTTTACGTCAAACACGCGTAATACATATCCGTGTTGCAACAGGTTGTTAGCCATTGGGCTACCCATCTGGCCCAATCCCAAAAATGCAACGGTTGTCATGAACGGTCTCCTGTCTCAGGTTGACAAAATAATTACAATTAAAAACTCATTTTCGTCTGTTTTTGAGCATATTTGTAATTTATGACTAAAAACAAGACACGCGTCACTAATTTGATCATTTATGTCATTAAAATGAACAAAAGAAGACAAGATCACACAGGACAAAACAAATATGACCAAAATTGCATGCGTTGGAATCACCGTTCAGGACCGAATCTACTCTCTGAACAGCCTGCCTGATGGCGGGGGGAAATATCAGTCAAATCAGTATATGGAGACAGGGGGTGGCCCAGCGGCAACGGCGGCAGTGGCAATTGCCCGACTCGGTATCGACGTCGATTTTATCGGCCGCGTGGGTGACGATAGCTGTGGTAACACATTACTGAATGAACTTCGCAGTTGGGGAGTGAATACTGAATTCTGCCGTCAATATCCCAACGCGCGTTCATCGCAGTCTGCCATTCTGGTCGATCAGCACGGGGAGCGAATCATCGTCAACTACCCGAGCCCTGACCTGGATACGGATGCACAGTGGCTGGAGTCGATTGATTTTACTCGCTATGACATGGTTTTGGCCGATGTACGCTGGCATGAAGGAACATTCAAATCCTTCCAACTGGCACGTGCCGCCGGTGTCATGACGCTGCTGGATGCCGATATGACACCTCAGGACATTACGCCATTAGTGGCGCTTGCCGATCATGCGGTTTTTTCGACTCCAGGGCTTAAGCGGATGACCGGCCTGGATGATGCAGAGCAGGCTCTGAAACTAGCCGCCGAACAAACTGATGGTAAAGTCTACGTTACGTTGGGTGGTGAGGGATCACAATGGATTGACGAAGGAGATTTGTGTCAACAGGGCGCATTTTCTGTCAATGTGGTCGATACAACTGGGGCCGGTGACGTTTTCCATGGTGCCATGGCAGTTGCCCTGGCGGAGAAAATGCCAACCGAGAAAGCGATTCGCTTCGCAAGCGCAGTGGCCGCGATGAAATGTACACAGCCAGGTGGGCGTGCCGGAATTCCTAATCGTGCGCAAACCGAATCATTTTTGTCACTTTATGCGTAAAATAGCCAGTATTTACGGGGAAGAAGTCCAGGAGTATTCATGAGCATCATTGAAGTCACCGGTAATCCGCGACACGATCAACTTGTTCATTACATTACAGAACGCGGCTATATGAATATCGAAGAACTGGCGCAATTGCTGGACGTTTCCACGCAAACGGTGCGCAGGGATATTCGTAAGCTTAGTGAGCAAGGTCTGATCACCCGCCATCATGGGGGGGCCGGACGCGTATCCAGCGTCATGAATACCGCCTTCGAGCAGCGAGAGTTGTCACTTACCCAGGAAAAAGAAGCAATAGCGGAGGCGGTTGCCGATTATCTCCCGGAACGGTGTACTGTTTTTATTACCATCGGTACAACAGTGGAAGCCGTCGCCCGCGCTTTGTTAAATCGTCGGGACTTACGCATTATCACAAACAGTCTTCGCGTCGCGCAGATCCTGTATAAGAATCAAGATATTGAAGTCATGGTACCTGGTGGAACGCTACGCGCACATAATGGCGGAATCGTTGGACCAGGGGCGGTGAACTTTATTGAAGGGTTCCGGGCTGACTATTTGATCACCAGTATTGGCGCCATTGAAGAAGACGGTACACTGCTAGAATTTGATGTTAACGAGGCACTTGTCGCCAAGACAATGATCAAGCATACGCGTAATACACTACTGGTTGCCGATCACACCAAATTTACCGCATCGGCCGCGGTGTCCATCGGTAATATGCGTAAAATCAGGGCATTTTTTACCGATGCCCCGCCGCCCAATGCTTTCAAGCAATTGCTTGATGTAGAGAACATTGAATTGGTCATTGCCGATCAGGAAGCATCCTGATCGTATTGATGAAAAAGCCGCTGACAATCAGCGGCTTTTTCATACTACCTGACGTAAACGCGCATCACGCCTGTTCCGCTTGCAGCATTTTCTTTCTTTCACTGATTCGCTTAACCAGCAGAACAGATGCAATCGCCCCACAGAAAGCGAAGCAGGCCATAATACCAAACACAATTTTGTAGCCGATGAGCCCTGGGTTCAAATCCAGAATATATCCGTACATACTGAAGCAGAACATCGCCGGGGCATAACCGATAAAGCTACCCAGCGCCATTGCCGCACCCGTTTGATTCTCTGCGATTTTGGCCTCACCAATCGGGGCAAAGAATACAGCGCGCTGAGTAAATACGATGGCGCCGAAGCCCAGCGTACACACCATACCTAAATAAACGGGCATACTTTCATGCGGCAGAACGATCAGCAGCAACAGTGCCACTGTGCTGAGCATAAATGTGTAGCATAAATATTTACTCGGTGATTTCAGGATTTTATCTGAGATCAGTCCACCAATCGGGCCACCAACCATTTTCAGGCAATATTGGTTAATAATCCCATAAGCCCCCACCAGCGCGACGGGCAGCATATAAATGTTTTTCAGGAATGGGATAAAGAACGTCAACCCACAATACACGGCATAAACAAAGAAGACGTTAAACGCGATTAACCAAATAGTCTTATCTTTCAGAACTGACGACATGCTTGGATTTTTCGGCGCATCTTCAGCATCATGGATTTTTGCGGCGGGGATTTCCTCTTTATCGTTCAGAACAAAGAAGATGATGATCCCGACCATAATGACAATTGCAGAGTAAAACCAGATACCGGCCTTGAACCCCAACAGACCACTGCCAAACCAGGCAAAGACGGCCAGTGCAGAAAATGCGACAACCGTATCCACAATACCGCGGCCCGTTTCAAAAAAGCCGAACAGACGCCCTTGTTGTTCGCTGTTGCCGAGTCGGCTAACGGATTTTAATAACACCGGCCAGTTCATCATGTCGCAGGTAACACCAAATAACGCCCAGACAAAGAGGATCCCCCAATAGCCAGGCATGGTGGTCAAATAAACCCCCAGCAGCCCCGTAGCAATAAGGGAAAGAGACATAGTGTATTTACGTGGAAGTTTGTCTGCAAAATAAATAGATAAGAAAAAACCTATGGTAGTTACAAATGAGTTCACTGACATCGCGTTACCAATCTGACCGTTAGTCAAATGGAAGTATTCCTGCATCGGAATATAGAACGCATCTTTCAGTGAGGGTAATTTGTAAATTGTACCGCCACACAGCGTTAACAGGCTAAAAAGCGCCCATTTCTTTTTTGTGAGCATAGCATCCCCTAAATGATTTATTTAATCATTTGTTTTAAATATAAAAATACGCCCATTCATCAGGAATGGACTATGAATTCTAAATAAAGGCGTTAGATATTAATAATGAGTTAGAATGTGATGCGCCTCATTTTTAATTTGTTGTAGCACGCTACGCACAAATTGTATTTGTTGGATGGCATCATTTTTTTCTTTAATCAAACGTTCTTCGAGAAGTTCTGGCTCCGGTAGCGGTGTTTCGCTCATCTGGCGCCATGGGATCCAGGGGTTATCTCCTTCATTGTCGAAACGAAATGCCGGGGCGTAATAATCCACTTCTTCTTCCAGCCCGTAAGCCGTTACCTGCGGCTTCTCATCACCTAAGCAAATAAGTTTGGTCAGCAGATCTTTAAACGGCATATCCCCTTGACCCGAAGTACAGGCTTTATGGCCCAGTCCCGCATTCTCATTTACAATTAATGCATCTTTAATATGCACCTGGGTAATATGCGGAGACATTGTGTCTAACGCCGTCAACGGATGCTCATTGGCATTGATCATATTAGCAAAATCAAACAGTAAAGAGAGCGACTCCATATCACTGTTCTGAACTAACGATACCAATTCATGACTCTTTAAATCCTCATGCTGCTCTAAGGTAAAGGTCAGTCCGCTATCCTGATAGCAATCGCGCAAATATTTGATATCCTGCGTAATGATTGCAAGCACCTCTTGAAGATTACCTTCGTAGCGCGGGTAAAACCTCACCGAAGAGGCGCCTGTTTTTAATGCGATAGCGACAGCCTGGTCAATAGCTTTTTTATCAGAAGAACTGGTCTCGATATGCAGATCAAGCTGTAGCTGACGCGCTTTGTCGCCAAATGCTGACAGTGCTTCATCATTCATATTTTCAAGAGAATAGCGTTCACCATCAAGGACGTGGATTTTCACCCCACGCAGATTATTTTCACTGGCAATATCTAATAAATCATTCGGTAATATGCGTTCAACGCGCATATTCAAATGATAAGCATAAGCGTGAAGATAAAGAGGAAGATTATCTACCCGCGCCAGAATTTTATGTGCATTGTCTTTAGTGACCATAAACGTACCTACAAGTTAATGAAGAGATCAACTGCTTCAAATCGCCAATACTCAATATCTATTTGTACGATATTTCCATCACTGTCAGCCCGGTGTTTTTCAATAAGAATGGCGGGCATTCCAGTCGAACCGCCAATAAACTTGCTAATGTCGCCGGCCATTCTGACAGGTTTAAAAGCCAGTTTTTTGATTACCGTTTCTTTTTTATATTCATTTTCCCATACCGAAGAAAATGACTGGCTTTCAAGCTGCTCAATAAATCCCGGTGCGACCTTCGGGTTGATAAACGTTTCATGATAGAAAACTTTATGCCCTTCCAGCGCTCCCCAGCCCGTTATCCGATACAGTTCATCAGACGGTGTTGCTGACACCAACGGCGCGGCAACGTCCGGGTACTGAGAAACCCGGCTTTTCTCGATAAATCCCCAGGAAGGCTCTCTACCCTGCTCAAGCGCGGCGCGCTGAAAGCTTGCTGACAATTCCGGGCTGTAGTTAAAGCGTGCCTGGGTAACGAACCACCCTTTGCGATCCTTACGAAAGATTTTGGATTCAGACTCCAGGTTTAATAGCGCCTGACGTAACGTCATGCGCTTGATCCCCAGCAACTCTCCCAACTCCCTTTCCGAGGGCAGTTTTCCGCCCGGAGTGGTGATCCCATCTTTTAACCAACGATCTAACTTCTCTTTCGCATTCTCAACGGTCGACTGATTACTCGTCATTGTTTAATTCGCTTGGTTTAAACCAGATGGTTTAATCATACGCTGACGATGAAAAAGAAAGCAAACACCCGCGTTGAGCTTTAGAAAAATTTGTGACCAAGCTCTCTTAAGCCAGACATCTTGAGGGGAGAGTATTTCTTGAGGCAGGGAATCAACGTAATCCCGCCGGGAACCAGGGATTGCGGGCAAAAAAAAACCCCACCTCTTAAGGCAGGGTCTTGTCATTAAAGTGCGTTAATTAGTCTTCTTTCGGACCACGCATCGCACGTTTACGATCGTTTTCAGTCAGGTGACGTTTACGAATACGGATAGACGTTGGTGTTACTTCTACCAGTTCGTCGTCATCGATGAATTCCAGAGCCTGTTCCAGAGTCATTTTCTGAGCTGGAACCAGGGTGGTGGCTTCATCAGTACCAGAAGCACGCATGTTGGTCAGTTTCTTACCGGTCAGGCAGTTTACAGTCAGGTCGTTAGAACGACTGTGAATACCGATGATCTGGCCTTCATAAACTTCTGCGCCGTGACCCAGGAACAGCTTACCGCGGTCCTGCAGGCTGTACAGTGCAAACGCAACAGCTTTACCCTGACCATTAGAGATCAGCACGCCGTTCTGACGCTGGCCCACTTCGCCCGGACGAACATCGTCGTAATGGCTGAAGGTGGAGTACAGCAGACCGGTACCGGAGGTCATGGTCATGAATTCTGAACGGAAGCCGATCAGACCACGGCTTGGGATCACGTAGTCGAGACGTACGCGGCCTTTACCATCTGGATTCATGTTTTTCAGGTCGCCTTTACGCTCGCCCAGTGCCTGCATAACAGAACCCTGGTGCTGCTCTTCGACGTCCAGCGTTACGTTTTCGAATGGCTCTTGTTTACGGCCATCGATTTCGCGGAAGATAACTTTCGGACGGGAAACCGCCATCTCGAAACCTTCACGACGCATGTTTTCAATCAGAACGGACAGGTGCAGTTCACCACGACCAGACACGCGGAATGCGTCTGCATCCGGAGTCTCTTCAACACGCAGTGCAACGTTGTGTACCAGTTCTTTTTTCAGGCGGTCAAGGATCTGACGAGAAGTAACGTACTTACCTTCTTTACCGCAGAACGGAGAGGTGTTTACGTTGAAGAACATGGTCACGGTCGGCTCATCAACAGACAGCGCCGGCAGCGCTTCAACATTCTGCGGATCGCAGATGGTGTCGGAGATGTTCAGTTCGCCCAGACCAGTGATCGCGATGATGTCGCCCGCTTCTGCAACGTCGCTCTCGATACGCTCAAGACCCAGATGGGTCAGAACTTTACCGACTTTACCGTTGCGAGTTTTGCCTTCGCTATCAATGATAGTGATCTGCTGGTTCGGTTTAACTTTACCGCGCTTGATGCGACCGATGCCGATAACACCCACGTAGTTGTTGTAGTCCAGCTGAGAGATTTGCATCTGCAGCGGGCCATCAAGGTCAACGTTCGGAGCCGGTACACGGTCAACGATGGTCTGATACAGCGGGGTCATGTCTTCCGCCATATCTTCGTGATCCAGACCTGCGATACCGTTCAGCGCTGAAGCGTAAACGATCGGGAAGTCCAGCTGTTCGTCGGTCGCGTCGAGGTTAACGAACAGGTCGAATACCTGGTCAACAACCCAGTCAGGACGCGCGCCAGGACGGTCAACTTTGTTGATAACAACAATTGGCTTCAGGCCATGAGCAAAGGCTTTTTTAGTCACGAAGCGCGTCTGCGGCATCGGACCGTCCATTGCATCAACCACCAGCAGCACGGAGTCTACCATGGACATTACACGTTCAACTTCACCACCGAAGTCGGCGTGTCCCGGGGTATCAACGATGTTGATACGGTAGTCATTCCACTTGATAGCGGTGTTTTTAGCGAGGATGGTAATCCCACGCTCTTTCTCCAAATCGTTGGAGTCCATCACGCGCTCTTGGGTTTCGGCACGAGAGTCGAATGTACCGGATTGTTGGAGCAGCTTGTCTACCAGGGTGGTTTTACCATGGTCTACGTGCGCGATGATGGCGATGTTACGCAAATTTTCGATCACAACTTTGCCTCAGGCATTTTAGAAATAGCGCGTTATTGTACACGGATTAATCGCAGTACAAAACAGGATCACAAACATCCTCCGCAAACAAGTATTGCAGAGTTTCTTTGTGATCACATTCACGGAGCGTTAAAAGGGGTAATCTCATGTCAATTGCACCATTATAGTGCTTAATGTTCACAAAGAGGCACTATAATGGTGCAATACAACCTTCATGGTGCAACCCCTTTGCACGATGATGCGCATGATAACGCCTTTTGGGGGCAATTTAAAAGTTGGCACAGATTTCGCTTTATATTTTTTACGGCGACACGGCCAATTTTTGCAGAATTGAAGACCTCGTTACCACGACGACAATGACCAATCCGGGAGAGTAAGTATGTCCGCTGAACACGTTTTGACGATGCTGAACGAACACGAAGTGAAGTTTGTTGATTTGCGCTTCACTGACACTAAAGGTAAAGAACAGCACGTCACGATTCCTGCTCATCAGGTAAATGCCGAATTCTTTGAAGAAGGCAAAATGTTTGACGGCTCCTCAATCGGTGGCTGGAAAGGCATTAACGAATCAGACATGGTTCTGATGCCAGATGCTTCTACTGCACTCATTGACCCGTTCTTTGAAGAGTCTACTCTGATCATCCGTTGCGATATCCTGGAACCAGGCACACTGCAGGGTTACGACCGCGACCCGCGCTCCATCGCAAAACGCGCTGAAGAATATCTGCGTGCTACCGGCATCGCAGACACCGTGCTGTTCGGGCCAGAGCCAGAATTCTTCCTGTTCGACGACATCCGTTTCGGCAGCTCTATTTCCGGTTCCCACGTCGCTATCGATGATATCGAAGGCGCATGGAACTCCTCCACCAAATATGAAGGTGGTAACAAAGGTCATCGCCCTGGCGTGAAAGGCGGTTACTTCCCGGTTCCTCCGGTCGATTCTTCCCAGGACATCCGTTCTACCATGTGTCTGGTCATGGAAGAGATGGGCCTTGTCGTTGAAGCGCATCACCACGAAGTGGCGACTGCGGGCCAGAACGAAATTGCTACCCGCTTTAACACTATGACCAAAAAAGCGGACGAAATTCAGATCTACAAATACGTCGTTCACAACGTCGCGCACCGCTTCGGTAAAACGGCGACCTTTATGCCAAAACCGATGTTCGGCGATAACGGTTCCGGTATGCACTGCCACATGTCTCTGTCCAAGAACGGCGTAAACCTGTTCTCCGGTGACAAGTATGCAGGTCTGTCCGAGCAGGCGCTGTTCTACATCGGTGGTGTAATCAAACACGCTAAAGCGATCAACGCCCTGGCGAACCCGACCACCAACTCCTACAAGCGTCTGGTCCCGGGTTACGAAGCACCGGTTATGCTGGCGTACTCTGCCCGTAACCGTTCTGCCTCTATCCGTATCCCAGTCGTTGCCTCTCCGAAAGCACGCCGTATTGAAGTACGCTTCCCGGACCCGGCGGCTAACCCGTACCTGTGCTTTGCAGCACTGCTGATGGCTGGTCTTGATGGTATCAAGAACAAGATCCACCCGGGCGAAGCAATGGACAAAAACCTGTACGATCTGCCTCCAGAAGAAGCAAAAGAGATCCCACAGGTTGCAGGCTCTCTGGAAGAAGCACTGAACGAACTGGATCTGGACCGCGAGTTCCTGACTGCAGGCGGCGTGTTCACCAATGAAGCGATCGATGCGTACATTACGCTGCGTCGCGAAGAAGATGACCGCGTGCGCATGACCCCGCACCCGGTAGAGTTTGAGTTGTACTACAGCGTTTAATCGTTTGAGTTGTACTTTCCAGATAAGGTCGCGTCACGCGCTGGCGCGATAACCTGGAATTGAGTTGCCGTGGAAACTTTCAGCCCATCACACGATGGGCTTTTTTCTCCGCCAACGAACTGATCCTTCGCGCTTTTTCTACGTGAAAGCTATAATGCACTAAATTGGTGCAACCTTTTTCAGGAGACTGCTGAATGGCAACCGGCACGCTGCCCGATGCTGGGCAGATCCTCAATTCGTTAATTAACAGCATTTTACTTGTCGACGATGAGCTGGCGGTGCATTACGCCAACCCCGCGGCACAGCAGCTGCTTGCCCAAAGTTCCCGCAAACTGTTTGGCACGCCGCTTTCTGAACTGCTGAGTTATTTCTCATTAAACATCGGGCTGATGCGAGAGAGCCTGGAAGCGGGTCAGGGCTTTACGGACAACGAAGTGACGCTGGTGATAGATAGCCACTCGCATATCCTCTCTGTGACCGCCCAGAGGCTGCCTGATGGCCTTATTCTGCTGGAGATGGCGCCCATGGATAACCAGCGCCGTCTGAGTCAGGAGCAGCTCCAGCATGCCCAGCAAATAGCCGCCCGCGATCTGGTACGTGGTCTGGCGCATGAAATTAAAAACCCGTTGGGTGGATTACGCGGTGCAGCACAACTGCTCAGTAAAGCGCTACCGGATCCAGCCCTCAAGGAATATACCCAAGTCATTATTGAGCAGGCAGACCGCCTGCGTAACCTGGTCGACCGCCTGCTGGGGCCGCAGCAACCCGGTATGCACATCACGGAAAGTATTCACAAGGTGGCAGAACGCGTTGTGGCACTGGTGTCGATGGAACTCCCGGAGAACGTCACGTTGATCCGCGATTACGACCCGAGTCTGCCAGAAATACTGCACGATCCTGACCAGATAGAACAGGTTCTGCTGAATATCGTGCGTAATGCGTTACAAGCGCTGGGACCGGAAGGTGGCGAGATTATTCTGCGTACCCGCACCGCGTTTCAGCTCACATTGCACGGCATGCGTTACCGCCTGGCGGCGCGTATTGACGTTGAGGACAACGGTCCGGGTATTCCTCCACATTTACAGGATACGCTGTTCTATCCAATGGTCAGCGGTCGCGAGGGGGGAACCGGGCTGGGATTATCTATCGCCCGTAATTTGATTGATCAACATTCCGGCAAAATTGAATTTACCAGTTGGCCGGGTCATACCGAGTTCTCGGTTTACCTGCCTATCAGGAAATAGAGGTGACGTTTATGCAACGAGGAATAGTCTGGGTCGTTGATGACGATAGTTCCATCCGTTGGGTGCTTGAACGTGCGCTCGCAGGGGCAGGACTCAACTGCACCACATTTGAAAGCGGTAAAGAGGTACTGGACGCGCTCGCCAGTAAAACGCCGGACGTGCTGTTGTCGGATATCCGCATGCCGGGGATGGACGGCCTGACGCTGTTAAAACAAATTAAACAGCGTCATCCGATGCTTCCGGTCATCATCATGACCGCGCACTCTGATCTGGACGCCGCCGTCAGCGCCTACCAGCAAGGGGCGTTCGATTACCTGCCCAAGCCGTTTGATATTGACGAAGCTGTGGCGCTGGTCGAACGCGCCATAAGCCATTATCAGGAACAGCAGCAGCCGCGTAATGTTCAGATCAACGGCCCCACCACCGATATCATTGGTGAAGCCCCAGCGATGCAGGATGTCTTTCGCATAATTGGCCGGCTTTCCCGCTCTTCAATTAGCGTCTTGATCAACGGTGAGTCCGGGACCGGTAAAGAGTTGGTCGCTCATGCTCTCCACCGTCACAGCCCGCGTGCCAAATCGCCATTTATCGCCCTTAACATGGCGGCAATTCCGAAGGATTTAATCGAATCTGAACTGTTTGGCCACGAAAAAGGCGCCTTTACCGGCGCCAATACCATTCGTCAGGGACGCTTCGAGCAGGCGGATGGCGGCACGCTGTTTCTCGATGAGATTGGCGATATGCCGCTGGACGTGCAAACGCGATTGCTGCGTGTATTGGCCGACGGACAGTTTTACCGCGTCGGCGGCTATGCGCCGGTGAAGGTGGACGTGCGCATTATCGCGGCTACGCACCAGAATCTGGAACTGCGGGTACAGGAAGGCAAGTTCCGCGAGGACTTGTTCCACCGACTGAACGTCATTCGCGTTCATTTACCACCGCTGCGCGAGCGACGGGAAGACATCCCTCGCCTGGCGCGTCATTTCCTGCAGGAAGCCGCTCACGAGCTGGGTGTGGAAGCCAAGCAGTTACACCCTGAAACCGAGGCCGCACTGACGCGTCTGGCCTGGCCGGGTAACGTTCGTCAACTAGAGAACACTTGCCGCTGGTTAACCGTGATGGCCGCCGGGCAGGAAGTGCTGATTCAGGACCTGCCGGCTGAGCTATTTGAAGCAAGCGTTCCGGACGCGCCCTCACATATGCAGCCTGACAGCTGGGCAACACTGCTGGCACAATGGGCTGACCGGGCGCTACGTTCCGGTCATCAAAACTTACTCTCTGAAGCGCAGCCTGAAATGGAACGCACGCTGTTAACCACCGCGCTGCGCCATACTCAGGGCCATAAACAGGAAGCGGCGCGCTTACTCGGATGGGGGCGTAATACCCTGACGCGTAAGTTAAAAGAGCTTGGCATGGAGTAAGGGATTTTCGCTGTGTAAAGATTGATAATTGAGCGCAAAGCGCTGCTATTTTGCGCTTTACTGTTCCGATGAGTTAAGTATGATCGTGCCCGGAAAACGGGGGAAGCCATCATGCTGGAATCAATTATTAATCTGCTGTCGAGCGGCTCGGTTGAAAGCCATACGCCGCAAACTGCGGTTGCCGCGGTGCTGTGTGCAGCGCTGGTTGGGCTGTTTAGCTAGCGGGTTTGTCGGGTGGCGCTTCGCTTACCCGACCTACATATTGAGATGTCGTAGGCCCGGTAAGCGAAGTGCCACCGGGCAACGTCATTAGATGACCCGCGAGAACTGCTGCATCCGTGCTTTCTGGCGCAGGTACGTATCAAAGCACATGCAAATATTGCGGATCAGCAGACGACCTTTTGGCGTCACCTGAATCCCCTTCTCATTCACATCCACCAGCCCATCTTTCGCCAGCGGAGCCAACAGCTTCAGGTCTTCAGCAAAATAGTCAGCAAAGTTCAGATCCCATTGCTGTTCTACGACGGCGTAGTCGAGGCGGAAGTTGCAGATCAGTAGTTTAATCACATCCCGGCGAATACAGTCATCTTGGGTCAGTGCAATACCGCGCCACAGCGCATTTCCCTGCTCATCCACCTGCTGATAATAGTGCTTCAGCTCTTTTTGGTTCTGCGCGTAGTTGTCGCCAATCATACTGATGGCGGAAACGCCCATGCCCAGCAGGTCGGTATCGCCCTGGGTGGTATAACCCTGGAAATTACGGTGCAGAACACCCTCGCGCTGGGCAATCGCCAGCTCGTCATCCGGGCGGGCAAAGTGATCCATTCCAATGAACTGATAACCTGTTTCGGTCAGCGAGGAGATGGTCTCCTGCAAAATATCCAGCTTCTGTTGTGGGCTGGGCAGGTCAGCATCTTTGATTTTACGCTGCGCGGCAAACAACGTTGGCAGGTGCGCATAGTTAAAGACACTCAGGCGGTCGGGATTGAGCTCAGCCACCCGCTTCAGGGTAAAGGCAAAGCTTTCCGGCGTCTGTTTTGGCAGACCATAGATGAGGTCAATGTTGGTCGAGGTAAAGCCAATCTCACGCGCACGATTAATCAGTGCAAAGATAAACTCCTCGTCCTGCTCACGGTTTACCAGGCGCTGAACTTCTTTATTGAAGTCCTGCACCCCCATGCTCAGGCGGTTAAAGCCTTCAGCACGTAAATGATCGAGCACATCGAGTTCGATTTCACGCGGATCAACTTCGATCGAGATTTCTGCATCCGCGTTAAAATCGAAGTTATCACGCAGCAGCGTCATTAAGCGGCTAATCTGCGCTTTATTCAGATAGGTTGGCGTACCGCCGCCCCAATGCAACTGGCTAACATGACGGCCAGCAAACAGCGGCGCGCGATGAATAATCTCTTGTTCTAAAACGTCCAGATATTGATCGGCCTTATGCTGCTGGCGGGTCACAATTTTGTTGCAGCCGCAGAAATAGCACAATTTATGGCAGAACGGGATATGGACGTACAAAGAGAGTGGACGTTCAGGGTAACGCGCTACGGCTTGCAGAAATGCTTCAGCACCGTAGTCTGCAGAAAACTCCAGCGCGGTCGGATACGAGGTGTATCGTGGCCCGGAATAGTTATATTTCTGGATCAGGGCCAGGTCCCAGTCGATTAGCTGCTCAGACATGCTCACTCCTTCCGATGGCGTTTCTGGCGGGTACGGCGTACCGGCTTACCCCCACTGCGAGTGATAAGCCGGTTGCGCAGCCACTTTTGGCGCCGCGACAATCGCTGTAGTTTAACGAATAACCACACCAGATAACATATAACCGGAAGGGTTATAAGCAGGACGGGAAGACCCACGGTACAAAACCGTTAGTTACCGCCCTTCAGCAGGCGCATCATGTCTTCCTGCTTTTCTTCTTCTTCGTCAATTTCTTCGTCATCATCGTAAGAGAGCCCCAGTTTCTGCATCAGCTCATCGATGCGATCCAGCTTGGCATCCACCCAGGACTGATCTTCAGCACTCAGGATCTCTCCCGCTTCAAGACGTTCCAGCAGCGCATCCAGGCGCTCATCCGTTTCCAGTAAATCCAACTCAGCCTGTGGTGAAAGCATAGGTTTCTCACTCTTCGGTTTGTGCTGTTTGGTGACTTTTTCAGTCACACCCAATGCAATGGGAGTTTTACTGCCAATACGAGGATCTTTGTGTTTGTTTTGGTTTCCGCCACCTGATGCACCGTCGCTGCCAGTCGCACGGCTGCCCGCCGCAAGACCACGGTGTTTTTTCTGACGCTTACGGTCGCGAGCTTCCAGGTTAATTTCTTCGCGTGTCTTACGACGCGCCTTTGCAGGACCTTTCCCGCGAGGTGTAGAAGTTGTTTTCATCATGATTCGTCTTTGGCTGTTTTTATTCAGTATATAATTGCGCCGGAATCTAGCAGAAATAAAGAAAAAAGGCGACAGAGTAATCTGTCGCCTTTTTTCCTGACTCTCAACCCTTAACGGGCCCTACAATCCCTGTCGGCTATCAACACACCCTGTTTTTCCCTTAGCCAGAAACATTCCGTGTTGTTTCCATTTCCTTTTACTAACGTCTCCGGACGTTTGTCTTCCTGACAATCCTGCGTCTTCGCCTCCTGGCGCTCCTGACCCTCATCCTGAGTCGTTTATCCTGTTAGCTCCCTTGCTATGGACGCTACTTTACTCTTTTGGGTAACACGCACAAGTAACCGACTTAACAGTTTCAGCTTTTCAGAATATTTCTTAATGGTAATTATATGATTTATTTAATTTATATTGTTATACACTCTCTCATCTCGCATAAATACTATCGGCAATGTCTCACAAAGCCCGCGCTTTTAACTTACATAACCCGCGCGTCGAAAAATCCGCCTTTTGCTGGTGTTCAGGTATAATCGCTGCAAAGCCTTGATTGATGGAGACGACCACGTTGACTAACTTGAATTATCAACAGACGCATTTTGTGATGAGTGCGCCTGATATTCGCCATTTACCTTCCGATACAGGAATTGAAGTGGCTTTTGCTGGCCGTTCCAACGCAGGCAAATCCAGCGCACTAAATACCCTGACAAATCAAAAGGGTCTGGCACGTACATCTAAAACGCCGGGCCGTACTCAGCTCATCAACTTGTTTGAAGTGGTTGACGGTAAACGTCTGGTTGACTTGCCGGGGTACGGGTATGCAGAAGTTCCGGAAGAGATGAAGCGCAAATGGCAGCGCGCGCTGGCAGAATATCTGGAGAAACGTCAAAGCCTGCAAGGCTTGGTCGTACTGATGGATATTCGCCATCCACTGAAAGATCTCGATCAGCAGATGATTTTGTGGGCCGTAGAGAGCAACGTCCAGGTGCTGGTATTACTGACCAAAGCGGACAAACTGGCCAGCGGCGCACGCAAAGCACAGTTGAATATGGTGCGTGAAGCAGTGCTAGCGTTTAATGGCGATGTACAGGTAGAAGCATTCTCATCGCTGAAAAAGCTGGGTGTGGATAAACTGCGTCAGAAACTGGATACCTGGTTTAGCGAACTGGCGCCTATTGAAGAGATGCAGGACGGGGAATAACCTACCGATATGCCGGATGGCGCCGCTGCGCGTCTTATCCGGCCTACAGCATGTGCGAAACCTTTCTTTCGCACAATAAAAAACGCCCCAGTCATTACTGACTGGGGCGGCTAAAATATTCAGCCAAATCCGATTACGTGAAGTAAAAGGTCTGAAAGATAGAACATCTTACCTCTGTACCCTACGAGAATAACTTTACTCTTTTTTGAGCAGCGCAGAAAGCACTTTTTGTAATTTTTTTTCACTCCCGGCATAGGAAATTTTAATGGTCATCACAAAAAGCGCTAACTTATGTTGCTTAGTTACGAAAAGAGCGTGTTATTCAGCAAACCCTTAGTGCGCTTGATCCCAGTTTTCACCGCTTCCGACTTCCACCAGCAACGGCACATCAATTCGCGTTCCGTTCTCCATCAGCTGATGGATTTTTTTCGAGACGCTATCGAGATCATCTTTGTGCACTTCAAACACCAGTTCATCATGTACCTGCATGATCATACGTACGCGAGGCTGTTCGGTTTGCAGCCAGCCGTCTACGGCAATCATAGCGCGCTTAATAATGTCCGCAGCGGTGCCTTGCATCGGGGCGTTAATCGCCGCACGTTCCGCACCTGCACGACGCGCACCATTACTGGATTTGATATCCGGTAAATAGAGGCGACGTCCTTCCAGCGTTTCAACGTACCCTTGCTCTTTTGCCTGCGCACGCGTGCGTTCCATATATTCCAGTACGCCCGGGTAGCGTTCGAAATAGAGATCCATGTACTTCTGCGCTTCTTTGCGTGGAATATTGAGCTGGCGTGCAAGACCGAAGGCACTCATGCCGTAGATCAGACCAAAGTTGATGGCCTTCGCGCTGCGGCGCTGTTCACTGGTCACGGAATCAAGAGGTAAGCCAAAGACCTCTGCAGCCGTGGCGCGGTGAATGTCCTTTCCTTCGGCAAAGGCGGTAAGCAGCCCCTTATCACGCGAGAGGTGCGCCATAATGCGTAGCTCAATCTGCGAGTAGTCCGCCGAGACAATGACATAATCTTCTGGTGCAATAAATGCCTGGCGAATACGGCGTCCTTCCTCATTACGCACCGGAATATTTTGCAGGTTAGGATCGGTAGAAGACAAACGCCCGGTCGCCGTAACGGCCTGATGATAAGAGGTATGCACACGGCCAGTTTTAGGGTTGATCATCAGCGGAAGTTTATCTGTATAAGTAGACTTCAATTTTGCCAGCCCACGATATTCCAGAATCACCTTCGGCAGCGGATAATCCAGCGCTAACTCTTCCAGCACCTCTTCTGACGTTGACGGCGCGCCGCCCGGCGTTTTCTTCAGCGGCTTGATGCCCTGCTTTTCAAACAGAATGGTTTGCAGCTGTTTAGTGGAAGAGAGGTTAAAGGCTTCCCCGGCAATCTCGTGCGCTTTTTGCTCCAGCTCGTTCAAACGCAGCGTCAGCTCTGCTGAATGCTTGTGCAACACGGCAGGGTCGATTTTTACACCGTTGCGCTCGATGCGGGACAGGACCGGGACCAACGGCATATCGATATTCTCGAAGACGTTTAGCGGTCCTTTATGTTTTTGCAGCTCTGGCCACATTTTCAGATGCAGCTGTAGCGTGACGTCGGCGTCCTCTGCGGCATAACGACCAGCTTCTTCCAGCGCAATCTGGTTAAAGGTCAGTTGGTTTTTACCTTTCCCGGCGATCTCTTCGAAGGTGATCGTTTTATGTTTCAGCCAGCGGTCAGACAGGCTGTCCATATCGTGTCGCCCGGCAACGCTGTTAAGAATGTAGGATTCGAGCATGGTATCAAAGACGATACCGCGCAGTTCGATACCGTAGTTCGCCAGGACGCCACGGTCATACTTCAGGTTTTGCCCAACTTTATGCGCTTTTTCGTCTTCCAGTAGCGGCTTCAGCAGCGTCAGTGCCCGATCACGGGAAATTTGGTCAGGGGCATCCAGGTAGTCATGCGCGACAGGAACATACGCCGCCACACCCGGTTCAATAGCGAAAGAGAGTCCCACCAGATTCGCGGAGATATTGTCCAGGCTGTCGGTTTCGGTATCAAAAGCAAAGACCGGCGTTTTTTTCAGCTTCGCAATCCACGCTTCCAGCGTCGTCTCGTCCAGAATCGTCACATAGTTATCGTATGAGAGAACCGTGGCGGGCTCCTCAGGCGTTTCATCAATAACGATGGTTTCCTGTGGTTTTGCCGCAGGTTTTGTGCCTTTTGCCTGCAGCCATTTCCCGGCTTCAACGTCGGTGACCCAACGTTTGAACTCATATTGTTTGAACAGATTTAACAGCTCGTCCGCTGCAGGTTGTCGTACTTCCAGCTGCTCGCAGGTTAATTCCAGCTCGACATCCGTTTTGATGGTTGCCAGCTTATAAGAGAGGTAAGCCACCTCTTTATTCTGCTCGAGCTTGCCAGCCATGGTTTTTGCGCCACGGAACGTCAGGCCCGCTATTTTTTCTGATTCAGCATAGAGCGTATCCAGCCCGCCCAGCCCCTGGAGTAACGCCTGAGCCGTCTTTTCACCCACGCCCGGCACGCCAGGAATGTTATCAGAAGAGTCGCCCATCAGCGCCAGGAAGTCGATAATCAGTTCCGGCGGCACGCCATACTTATTTACCACCTCATCCGGGCCGAGGATCGTATTGGTCATGGTGTTGATGAGGGTGATATTCGGCGTCACCAGCTGAGCCATGTCTTTATCACCGGTACTGATCAGCACCGGACGGCCAATTTGCTCTGCTTCACGCGCCAGCGTACCGATAACGTCGTCCGCTTCTACGCCTGAAACAGCCAGCAGGGGTAACCCCATGGCTTTTACCATCGCGTGCAGCGGTTCAATCTGCGCGCGTAGATCGTCTGGCATCGGCGGACGATGCGATTTGTAGTGCTCGAATAATTCATCACGGAAGGTTTTACCCTTGGCGTCGAATACCACCGCCGCATGCGTCGGCTTATATTGCAAAATCAAGCTACGCAGCATGTTGAGGACACCGTACATCGCGCCCGTAGGCTCTCCTGCGCTGTTGGTCAGCGGTGGGAACGCATGGTATGCGCGATACAGGTAAGATGAGCCATCTACAAGGATAAGTGGGTTTTCTGGGATCTGAACCATAATGTCCATGCCTGTTTATCAGATTATGGGTAAAGGATGCCACAGACAGGATGAAAACATGAGTTTTTCGCCGCATTTGTCGAAAAACTTTTGCAGATCTTCTGCGTTGTTCGCAATGTGAGCTGTGGATAAGTTTGTGAATAAATAATTTTCAGCCCTTTAAATACAGCAAGATAATTTATGAATCATAATAATTCTGCATATTTTTCATTATGTTATTTCATGACGCAGAATTTTATATCATCTTTTCAGCTTATAGCTGGATGTGGATAGATATTCCCTTTTTTTCTATTCAGCGAAGATCCATCATTTGGTTCGTTTTCTGATAAAATTAGCCCCTTGCGCCCTTTTAGCGCACTATTTATGGCTAACCTTTTGAATAATTTAATTATGGCGAGAATACTCGCCGCGATAACGCTGCTGCTGAGTATCGCATTGACCATATTGGTCACGATTTTATGTTCCGTGCCAATCATCCTGGCCGGAGTTGTAAAACTGCTTTTGCCTATTCCTTTCGTCTGGCGCAAGGTATCCCTCTTTTGTAATTTCATGATGTACTGCTGGTGTGAAGGTCTGGCGCTATTGCTACACCTTAATCCACGACTGGAGTGGGATGTTGAGGGGCTGGAAGGTCTGAGCAAGAAAAATTGGTATCTGCTCATCTGTAATCACTACAGCTGGGCCGACATCGTTGTGCTTTGCGTTTTGTTTCGTAAGCATATCCCGATGAATAAATACTTTCTTAAGCAGCAGTTAGCTTGGGTGCCTTTTATTGGTCTGGCATGTTGGGCGCTGGATATGCCATTTATGAAACGCTATTCGCGCGGTTATTTGCTCCGTCACCCTGAACGACGTGGTAAAGATGTGGAAACAACACGTCTTTCTTGTGAGAAGTTTCGTGTGCATCCAACAACGATCGTGAATTTTGTCGAAGGCTCACGGTTCACCCACGAGAAATGCCAGCAGACCCGATCTCCCTATAAAAACCTGCTGCCACCTAAGGCTGCCGGTATTGCGATGGCGCTGAATGTCTTAGGATCGCAATTCGATAAGTTGCTGAACGTCACGCTGTGTTATCCGCAAAACAGCAGCCATCCTTTCTACGACATGCTGAGCGGTAAGTTAACGCGCATTGTAGTACGGGTGAATCTGGAGCCGGTGAAAGAGGAATTACACGGTGATTACGTCAACGATAAAGGGTTTAAGCGTCGGTTCCAGCTGTGGCTGAATACGCTCTGGGCCGAGAAAGATGCGCAAATAGATGCGATTAAAGCCTCCGGTCTCTGACCGGCTTTTTCGTTTACTTCTGGCCTACCAGATATTTCACGGTATCGGCATACTGCTGTACAAAGATATCCATGCTGCTGGTATCCATGCCTTGCGGATTCACCTGATATTTGCCATTCACAAACATCGCCGGAACCCCCTGCAGTTGCAGATCGGCAGCCGCTTTTTCCTGCTGAGCGACCAGTGATTTCACCACGAAGCTGTTCCATGCCGCATCATAGTCTTCACCTTTAATACCCGCATCAACAAATACTTTACGGATATCAGCGGTAGACTGGACGGTCTGAGTTTTCTGCACCGCTTCAAACAACGGTACTGTGACCTTATCTTCTACGCCCAGCGCCAGCGCAACCGCCCACGCCTGAGTCAGATCTTTGCCCAGAGGTCCCAAAAACTCAACGTGGTATTTGGTCATCTTGGTGCCTTCAGGCAGTTTTTTCTTCACGTTATCAGACACGTGAAGCACTTCTTCAAACTGGTAGCAATGCGGGCAGTAGAAGGAGAAGAACTCCAACACCTGCGGTTCACCCGCAATAGGCTTTTCCAGTGTGATGTACTGCTTACCATCCTGGAACTGCGCTGCCGATGCGCTAAAAGCTAAAACCATACCAGCCAGCGCCAGCCATATTTTTTTCATGTCCATGTCTCTCCGATTAATACATTGGCGTTAATTGTAAGGGGGGTTGTTGCAGAATTTTTGCCTGCTCAATAAAGGTCGCCGTCTGACGGTGCCAGTAATCTTCTCCGGTTAACCACGGGAAGTTTTTTGGAAACGCAGGATCATCCCAACGTCGAATCAGCCAGGCTAGATAATAAACTAAACGCATGGCGCGTAAAGGTTCTATGAGTCCTAATTCAGCGACGTCGAACTCAGTAAACTCTTCATAAGCTTCGATAATGGTTTCAAGCTGCATGCGCTGCTCGGCTTTATCACCATTAAGCAGCATCCATAAATCCTGAATGGCCGGGCCATTGCGGGCATCATCTAAATCGACAAACATCGGACCATCGCGCCACAGAATATTTCCGGCATGACAGTCACCGTGCAGACGCAGAGTGTCAAAACGCGTATGCCACCGTTCGGTAACCACGGTGATAAGCGCATCCGTTGCTTTCAGAAATGCCGCTTTTTGTCCTGATGGAATAATCGGTGCACTGTCGAAAAGTTTACGCGGTTCAATCAGATACTCGTCGAGGCCAATGGTCGGTCGAAAAGCAAAGGGCTGTTTTCGCCCGGTTTGATGCAGACGCCCGAGATAGCGGCCAACCGACTCCATTTGATCGATATTGTCGGCTTCAAACTGCCGACCTCCTACGCTGGGGAATATCGCATAGTGGAACCCTTGATGCCCCAGTAACGTCTGACCATCAAACACCATCGGTGCCGCAACCGGCACGTCATCACGCACCAGTTCCAGTGCAAACTGATGTTCTTCCTGTATTTGATCGACGGACCAACGCTCAGGGCGGTAAAACTTTACGACAAAGCGTCGACGGTCTTCGTCCTGGAATTGGTAGACACGGTTTTCATAGCTGTTGAGCGGGGTAAGCCCGGAATCCACCCGGATCCCCTGCTCAAACAGCGCATCCATGATGGTATCCGGGTGTAGCGTTTGGAAAGTAAAAGCGTTGTTATTCATCCCATCATCCGGAAATTACTACGAATGATTCAGGATATCATTTCGCAGCACTTTCGGTGGCGGCGATTACAAGCTTTTACTCTTTAATTACGCCACGAGCGCGCAGCAATGCGGTTTTAAAGTCTTCTTCATAATCTTTCTGAATACCTGGGATCACCGCATCCTTCGCTGAGTCACGCATTTTCAGGTGATAGATCAGAATGTCATCAGTTAAATCCGCCAGTTCTCCGTCAAAACCTGACTCTTTCGCCAGTTTCTGTAAAAATTGCATCAAGTTAAGATCGGGTTCTTTCTGCCAGGCTGGCTGGAGGAGTTCAATAACTTCATTCAGACGTTTACATTTCATGGTTGTGCTCCTTACGCTTAATACAGATACGTTAGCAGGGTCAATCCCACATTAAAAGAGGCGATATCAGTGATTCTGGATAGTGCAATTACAGGGGTTGTCCTGGCGGGCGGTAAGGCCAGGCGGATGGGGGGTGCAGATAAAGGACTGCTTGAGCTAGACGGCAAACCTTTGTGGCGGCACGTCGCCGATGCGCTCGCCTTACAGGTCGAGACCGTCGTGGTTAATGCCAATCGCCATCAGGATATTTATCAGCAAAGTGGTCTGAAAGTTATCCCTGATTCATTACCTGATTTCCCTGGCCCGCTGGCCGGAATGCTGTCGGTATTTTTACAACTGGCAGGTGACTGGTTTTTATTCTGCCCCTGCGATATGCCCTATATTCCCCACAACCTGGTCGCAAGACTGGCAGAACAGCGCCAAAATGCGCCAGTGGTGTGGGTGCATGATGGGGAGCGGGATCACCCGACAATTGCGCTGATGCACAGAGCAATGCAGCCGTTACTGCAGGAGTATCTTCAGGCAGGTGAACGACGGGTGATGGTCTTTATGCGCCAGGCCGGCGGACACGCCATCGATTTTAGCGATCATAAAGATGCGTTTGTGAATGTGAACACACCTGAAGAATTGGCCAGATGGCAGGATAAATCATGATCCCATTGCTCGGTATTGCCGCATGGAGCGGCACAGGAAAAACCACACTGCTCAAAAAACTGATCCCGGAACTGTGCGCCAAAGGCATTCGTCCAGGATTAATTAAGCATACCCACCACAACATGGACGTCGATAAACCCGGCAAGGATAGCTATGAGTTACGTAAAGCTGGCGCAGCGCAAACACTGGTTGCCAGCCAACAACGCTGGGCGTTAATGACGGAAACACCGGCAGAACCTGAGTTAGATTTAGCCTATCTGGTGAGCCGAATGGATGCTACAACACTGGATTTGGTACTGGTTGAGGGTTTTAAACACGAACCTGTCGCCAAGATCCTGCTTTTTCGTGAAAATTGCGGGCATAGTGCACAAGAATTGACGATTGATGAGTATGTTGTTGCGGTTGCCAGTGATGTTCCACTTGAAGTGGATGTCGCACTTTTAGATATCAACGACGTACAACAAATTGCAGGGTTTGTTGCACAGTGGCTGGGACGTTAACCAACCGGTAATCTGCAAAATTGTGCCTGATGACTTTGCGCTTATCAGGCCTACCATTCCGGCAGCGAGCAAGCACTTCCCAAAAACACAGACGCAAAAAAGCCCATCCGTCAGGA